>JBKECE010000163.1:0-1572 GCA_047974325.1 Dysgonomonas sp.
AATTCAGAATGACCACTAACTATAATTTCTGCCGAAAAGAAAGTATTTTCGGGTGCGGTTACATCCGGAATCATTCCGGGGATATCGGGTAAATTTGGAGTTTATCCCGACCATGCACCGCTCATCTCACCTCTCAAAGAAGGAGAGATAGTATATACAGTGAATGGTAAAGAAGAATCGGTAGGTGTTAACGGAGGCATTGCCGAAGTGATGCAGAATGTAGTAACTATTTGTGTTGCCTGAATTTATGAATTCAAATAAAACCAGATTGATATTAGCATTAACGGGTTACGGACTATTGGCCGGAGCAGCAGTAGCATGCATATTGCACTACTTCTTTCCGGGCTTTAGCTGGAACTGGTTCTTGGCTATTTTTATATTTTTCCTTGCAGTGGAATCGCTGATAGTAAATCTGGCAGTAAATAACAGTCAAAAAAAAGACAGCAAGAAACTGGTGAATATATATATGCTTGCAAAGGTTATAAAGATAGTGTTGTCACTTGCCTTTATACTGGTTTATTTCGTAATAGAAAGAACCAACGGCCTGAAAACATTTGCAGCCACATTCATTGGCTTCTACCTGTTGTTTTTATTTGCAGAAACATATTTGCTTACCAGATTAGAGAAGCATATTAAAAAAGAGAGTAATAATGAGTAACAACCGTATTAAACATATTGCGCTGCTATGCCTGCTCCGTAGCGGATTCTCGTTTCCGGTAAGTGCCGAAAACCACAGTGAAGCAGCAGGGTCGGAAGAAAAGGTTGACATTGCCGGAATGATTATGGATCACTTGATGGATTCATACGAATGGCATATTGCAACTGCCGGCGAAACACATATCTCGATACCGTTGCCTATTATCGTTTATAGCGAGAATAGCGGGTTGAATGTGTTCCTATCGTCGAAATTTCATCACGGACACGAGGCTCACAATGGTTTTTATATAGCAACTGACGGTGATTATAAAGGAAAAGTAGTAGAACAAAATGCCGCAGGAGAAGAAGTTCGCCCTTGGGATTTTTCTATTACCAAAAACACACTGTCGCTGATATTCAGCTGCATCATACTTGTTGTTATCATACTGTCGGTAGCAGGCTGGTACAAGAAAAACAACAAAGACGGACAGCACAAAGCCCCAAAAGGATTTGTCGGATTTATGGAAATGTTCATTATGAGCGTTGTAGATGATGTAATAAAACCTTGTATCGGAAAAAACTATCGCAAGTTTACCCCATACCTGCTTACTGCATTTTTCTTCATCTTCATCAACAACCTGATGGGATTGATACCAATTTTCCCCGGAGGAGCCAATGTAACAGGTAACATTGCTATTACACTGGTGCTGGCACTGTTCACCTTCTTCATGATCAACATTTTTGGGACAAAAGAATACTGGACAGAGATATTCAATCCTCATACACCGGGATGGCTCAAACCATTGATGATTCCGATCGAAATAATAGGAATGTTTACCAAGCCCTTTGCATTGATGATTCGTCTGTTCGCCAACATTCTGGCAGGGCACTCCATCGTACTCGGGCTCATGGGACTGATTTTCGTAGCCGCCACTT
>JBKECE010000198.1:0-3340 GCA_047974325.1 Dysgonomonas sp.
TTTCTCACCGAAAAAGTGACCTATCGTATAATTTGCCGCATCGCCCAATATAGCCGCAACGATCAGCACTGCAATCAAAAAATAAATATGTAACGGATTCTCGGGACGCATAGCTATGGCTCCGGCCAAAAAAAGTAATGAATCGCCCGGCAGAAAAGGTGTTACAACCAAACCTGTTTCACAGAAAATTATTATAAATAAAATTGCATAGACCCATACGCCAAAGTCTCTTACCAATACGTCTAATGTTCCACCTGTGTCTCTTAGTAAATTGAGAAAGAAAGTCCAAATCTCGTGTAATAATTCCATCTTTTTATATTTGCAAATGAATAATAAAATGTAGATATTCGTAGTTTATAACATTTTGGGGCAAAGGTAATAATTTTTGGAGCAACAGAAAATGTTATAGAAAGGAATTATTGCGGATTAGCAGATAGAAAACACATCTTTATATTTTCATTCCTTACAAAACTATTAGTTAAAATAATTTGTTATAAACAATAAAGATATACTTTTGTATACAAATTTTAAGATTTAAGAAACAATGAAAAGAATAGCTTATTCTGTTATATTGTGTTTGTTTTTCTTTATCACACTATCGGCACAAAAACTAACAAACGACGATCTGTACATAACTTATGGTAATAGCCTATATGTGAAGAGCATAGCAAATATGCAATTGGTCACAGAAAAGGAATATAATGAACAACTGAAACATAAAGTTAATTTTCTGAACACAAAGTCAATAATTCTAAAAAAACAAGGTAAGCTAACACTTCCATGCAGCAATGAAAAATCAGTCACATATGCAGATAATATGTCCGAAAATGAAAATCATGCGGAATATAAATATATTGGACAGATTGATTTTTTGAATGTTTATGTTATTGCATATACATTCTGGGAATCGTCCGGCTATTTATTTGTAGATAAGAGCAATGGTGAAGAATTAGATAGCTTTGAAGAATTTCCACACATAGCCAAAGACCGGACAAATATGGTAGTTTTGAAACAAGATCCTTATGAAATGTCAGCCAACATTGCGTTCTATAAAATAGAAGATCGTGAATTTACGCCCGTTGTCAGTGATAATTTTGAGTATTGGGTTCCCTATTCAGAAAAACCAATATTTTGGAGTAATAACAATAGTCTCTACATACCGGCAATACACGTAGATGCTTACAATTCGGGCAAAGAGTTGGCTCCGCTGTGTCAATACATTAAAGTCAGCATCATTGATATTAAATATTGAAATATCTTAGCATCAAAATTCTCTGAATACTAATATTTTTCCATTTGTTTTCAGAGAGAATGTAGTGCTATTGGCCTCATTCAACGTTCCTTGCCACCAATTGGAGAGGACTCTGTCTTTGATAGCATACACCAATCCGTCGGATGTGATTTCTGCATCATGAATATTGAAAATAGAGATTTGTTGTCCTTTATAACTATAAAAAGCGGAGTCCGTAGCTATCGCATTGAAAACACCATAGTCGGTGATCATTTCTATTTCCAAATCCGGAATGTCTATGTATTCAGTCAGCAAACTGATGTTTCCGAGTGTGTGATCTTCACGCTTACCCGTAGCTCCGAGAATAACAATCCGTTTTTTGCCCAGACTAAGACAATATTGTAATGATTTTGTCAAATCATTTGTTTCCTGTTCTCCAATGTGATGAACTATTTCAGAGAAAGCATTCCTATTTTCGTTGGTCAGCGAATCCAAATCGCCCACAATAGCGTTGGGCTTCTTATTACTCTTTTGCAACAATTGGTTGGTTGCACCATCACAACAAACCAAGAAATCACAGTTTTTGAGTAAAGCCAACGGAATTGCATGGCGAGGAAATTCACCATTTGCTAAAATGACGGTTTCGGCCTTTGATTGCAATGTAATCAAATTATAGTATTTCATTTTCTATTTATTTTGATGCTAGTTTTGATTGGCTTACCACCATCTTACGCCAATTGAAATATCCAAAAACTGAAACGATGGAATAGACAATATATAATATGGATGTGGGGTATAATCCCTGATGATAAAATATGAAAATGGATGCAACATTGGCAACAATGAGCGGCAACCATTGCTCAACATATTTCTGAGTGAGCATCCAGATTGCGACAATTCCAAGAGACGTGATGAAGCTATCGCCCCAGACAATGGAACTTTCATTATAGAACTTCAACAGAAACACTATCAGCAGAAACAGAACTAATGTTGCTGCTGATAGTGGAAGATAATATTTAACCGGAGTATGGCTTATCGGTCTTTCGTCTTTATTATCTTTAACATCCTTATTGTTCCATTTATACCAACCATATACCTGTGCCAAAATATAATATATATTGATTCCGGCAAAAGCATAAAATCCTGCAGTAACATACACATATACATAAAAGACCGACATCAGTATACCCGTAGCCCACATTTTAATATCGGCCTTATATTCAAAATAGAGGTAAAGCAAGCCGAACAATGCGCCTGTAATCTCTTGCCAGTGTGTCAGTATAAATTCTTCCATCAGATGTTTTGTCTCTAGAACTTCAAGCTGATTTTTGTCATAAAGTTTCTGGTAGCTTGTGGATACAGGCCGGTATATACTTCCTGACTTCCATCCGTAAACTTATATGTTTCTGTCCAGGCATTTGCTACGTATTCTTTATCAAAGATATTATTTACAAAGAACTGAAACTCTAATTCACCCAGATTTTTCACTTGATGGTTATAACTAAAAACCAAATTACCTACAAAATAGTCATCCAAACGGTTTGTTTTGTTCGAAGTGTTGTCATAATATTGTTTGCCAACATATTTACCAACAAATGCCATACTTAAGTTATCTAAAGGCTTGTAAGTGATGACACCACTACTTATGATGTTTGGAGAAAATGATATGTCGGTCTCAGGATGATATTCAGCAACCTGTCCCACATAATTCCAATCTGTATCATATTGGTCAAAATAAGCAGTGTAGTCCAATATCTTATTTTGACTCAACGTAAGATTGGCATCAAACCTCAGCCATTGTACAGGCAGATAAGCTCCCGAAAGTTCCAAGCCATAGCGATAACTTTTATCTACATTTTCCATCAGTTTATATCCCACATCATTCAACTTTCCTGTCTGAACCATTTGATCTTTATAGTCCATATAATAGAAATTGGCATTAAATGAATATTTTGCTTTGCTGATTTTATACCCTAGTTCGTAATCGAACAATCTCTCCGGGTGTATCTTCTGTTTGCCTCCATTTTTTATGGATTCTTTCAGATCGGCACGCAAGGGTTCGCGGTGAACGACAGAAGCCGATGTGTAGAGACTACCGAACCTGTTATC
>JBKECE010000212.1:0-1887 GCA_047974325.1 Dysgonomonas sp.
AGGCATGTATATACTGTCGTAAATTGCCCTTTTCTGCCTATTTGGACAAAAGAAAAAACCTTGACTTTCTACTGAAAATCAAGGTTTTACTTCTTTTTGCATCATTTGCTAGTGATCCCGCTGGGATTCGAACCCAGGACCCCATCATTAAAAGTGATGTGCTCTACCAGCTGAGCTACGGAATCTCCTGTTTTGCTTTTCTTACAAAGCGAGTGCAAAGATATAGCTTTATTTTTATATTCAAAATTTTTAGCCGTTTTTTTCAAAATAAACACAAGATAAATTTTGATTTTCATCGACTCTCTATGTTCAATTTATTTAGTAATATTATAGTTTTCAATTTCTTATAAAGAAATAATTTTTAATCTACGGTCAAATTTCATATTAGATTATCTTCGACCTCATTTCATTTTTTTAGCTCTGGATCTTTCTTTTTATAGAGCCAGAATTCAGATTCGGTGCACGTGTAATATTTATATAATGAATAATTTTTCATTATCGCTTTCTTGAAAGATATATTATAAATCCCATCTGATTTTTCAGATACATTCCATCCGGTAACGATCCATTTTGGTTTTCGGTACGACATCATAGAATCTACATCGTTATATATTTGTGGAGCATCCATTCCCAAACCTTCCTGAATAGCAAAATATTTGTAATATGGTTTGATACCAGTGATAAGGTAAAAGGATGGGTGTGTTGTATAGCAAAATACATCGGATAGTTCATTTACCGGAATTTCTTTTTTAATGGATAGAGCTATACGTTCAGTATCTTGTGTCACAAATACCTTTGGCCATCTGAATATTACCACCGCTGGAATTGCAGCTATAACAACTGCTGCAAAGACGTACGGATACCATTTCCTCATTGTTGAGGAATGAACATGTGATGCAAAGAAAAGTAAGAGACCTAATGGCATCAAAGGGAGTATTACTGTAAGGTAATGAACAAATGTTCGCCCAATGCACATGGGCAAAATTCCGAAAATGATGAGAAGAAATGCCAGAAGCAAGATATTACGATCTTTTTGCTTCTTATATAGGAAATAACTACCACAACATAAGCTTAATATTGAAGACAGGCATATAAAAGCAAAGAGCATGTAACTTTTGCTTTTGAGATTGAAATACACACCTTGTGCGTAAGTGATATTGAACTTGAAATATGCAAATATCATATCATTTATGCCTTGGATACCTGCCTTCATATAGAAATAAGCGAATATGAGGGCAGATATAATTATGAATATAGACACAAACAGTAATGTTTCTTTAAATAACAATTTCCAATTTCTACGGAATAATGTGACTAGAAATATAAATGCAAAACATGCCGACGTAACTCCTGCATTGTTTGGGCGTATCCAAAAAGCAAGAGAAAAACATAGGCCGAGAATAATAATTTTCCAATACGAAATATTTTTATTATCAATAAAATAGAATCGTAAAGTGGTATACAGCGCCAGAAGTGAAAGTAGCAGGCAATATTCTTCCGTCATATTCCCCTCGCTCACTGTAAATTTGTAAAACAAGAAGAAAAGAAAAAAAATAAAACAGATGTCTATTGCTGATTTGGTGAAAATCCGGATCGATTTTAATAAAAGAACCAGAGAGAAAAACATATTGAAGATTTGCACAATGAATACTCCTATTTTGCCATAAACCAATATTTGGGCAAATGCTTCTATAAAATAGAGAATAGGCCCTTTATGATCAAATACATCCATATAAAGAGTTTTTCCATCCAAAAGAGATTGCCCCATCAGGATGAACATTGTGCTGTCAAATCCAAATCTTGTATGCAAAAAAAGAGGAGATGTAGATTGTGATGTTATTAATAGAAAAATAGTACCCAAAATGAATAATACAGGATACATTATTT
>JBKECE010000213.1:0-1513 GCA_047974325.1 Dysgonomonas sp.
CAAACGTACAGGTGAAGCATTCTTAGGTAGAGCTTGTAGAGCTTCGTAATCGCCTTCGGCTTTCAACTGTTCTCTTTTTGCTGCGTATTTAGCAACAAGCTTAGCTCTTTTTACCTCACGAGCTTTCATTGATTCTTTTGCCATCTTATATCAATTCTTTTTTTGCGTTCTTAAATGGTAACCCAAATTCTTTGAGCAAGGCATAGCCTTCCTCATCTGTTTTTGCGGAAGTTACAAAGGTAATATTCATTCCCAGAATTTTACTAATATTATCAATATTAATTTCAGGGAAGATTATTTGTTCTTCAATACCCAGTGTATAGTTTCCACGGCCATCTAACTTACTTTCAATTCCTTTAAAGTCGCGAATACGAGGCAATGCCACGCGAACGAGTCTTTCCAGAAATTCATACATTTTATCGTTGCGTAATGTAACCATCACTCCGATAGGCATTTTCTTACGCAATTTGAAGTTAGAGATATCCTTTTTAGAATATGTTGCTACAGCTTTTTGTCCTGTAATAGAGGTAATTTCATTAACTGCTGTTTCGATAATTTTCTTATCTGCCACAGCTATACCAAGACCTTGGTTGATAACGATTTTTTTCAAAACAGGCACTTGCATATTCGATTTATAACCGAATTCTTTCATCAAAGAAGCTACAATACGGTCTTTGTATTCTGCTCTGAGGGTTGTTGTATTGCTCATTATTTAATTTCCTCCCCTGATTTTTTAGCGTAACGAACTAGCTTACCATCCACTTCTTTACGACCGATACGTGTAGGTTTTCCTGTTTTAGGGTCTACTACGTTCAGGTTTGAGATATGGATAGGTGCTTCTACTTTCTCTCTTCCTCCTTGCGTATTTTTCGCATTAGGCTTAGTATGCTTGGTAACTTTGTTCCAACCTTCTACTATTGCGCGTTGTTTTTCAACAAACACCTTTAGTACACGTCCAGTTTCACCCTTATTCTTACCAGCATTAATGTATACTATATCGCCTTTTTTGATATGTAATTTACTCATTGCTTTTATTTTTTGGATTATAGTACCTCTGGTGCTAGTGAAACTATTTTCATGTTAGTTGCACGAAGTTCGCGGGCAACTGGTCCGAAAATACGGCTTCCTCTGATTTCACCTGCTGCGTTTAACAATACACAAGCGTTATCGTCGAAACGTATGTAAGAACCGTCCTGACGACGAATTTCTTTTTTTGTACGAACGATTATTGCTTTTGTTACAGCACCTTTTTTAATATCACTCGAAGGGATCACATTTTTGATAGCAACCACAATCACATCCCCTACCGACGCATAGCGTCTTCTTGTTCCGCCTAGAACACGGATACATAATGCTTCTCTAGCTCCACTGTTATCAGTAACTACTAGTCTCGATTCTTGTTGTATCATAATTATTTAGCCCTTTCGATTATTTCGATTAATCTCCATCTTTTAGTTTTACTCAACGGACGAGTTTCCATAATGCGTACTGTGTCGCCGATGTTACACTCGTT
>JBKECE010000280.1:0-18895 GCA_047974325.1 Dysgonomonas sp.
AAGAGATATTATCCAAGAACTCTCATTGTATTTTTTATTTATCAAATCCATTTCCATCAGAAATTTTGATATAGCAAAATTATAATTATAATTATTGAATTACTTTATGGGCATGAACAAAATAAGAAAGGTGTCTGAGGATTTACTCAGACACCTTTCTTTTAATTATGATACAGTCAAAAAATTGATCTATATTTATTTGATAACTTTCACAGTTTGAGTTGATTTTCCTGCAAATTTGAACAAGTAAACACCTTTAGTCAAGTTTGTTGAAGGCACAGTGAATTTTCCGTCAGCAGGTAAAGTATAATTTCCAACTAATTTTCCTGCAACATTATAAACTGCAACAGAAGAATAATCAGCAGCATAAGTCAACACAAATGAATCATTGCTTTTCACAACTGCAGCTTTCGCATCAACTGATGCTGACGATATGCTGTTAACACCATCGCCTTGAACAACTGTATATGTGATTGATGTACCTTTAGATTCTAGAACAACAGTACCTGTTCTTCCTGTTTTACCTGTAGGCAATGCATCTGCCACAAATCCTAAAGAAACAAGGTTATAAGTTTCAAAATCAGTGTCATCATATTGAAGTTGGATCCAATCTGGACCATCCATTGTCCATATCTCTACATTATCTGCATCAACAGGCAAGAATGTAGAATACACTGCTGGAATATAACTCTTACCATCACCTGAATATACATAAGTAGCTGTACCTCCTTCATTTGGAGCTGTTACAGAGTAAACATCATCAGCTGACAAGAATGTATTAAATAATCCATGCAATTGGAAATATAAATTCATATTGTTATTGTAGCTAAGAAATCCTTCTGCAAATTGAATATAAGCAGTATTTTCTGCAGATTTATAATCAACGAAGAAACCTAGATCAAAACCAGTTTGATCATATCCGGTAACAACAATAGCAAATGCATCATTGATTACTAAATCATATTTTCTTTCAATACCACCTGCTGTATATTTTTTAAATACAAAAGGTGCAGCAAAAACTTTTTCACCTGAAGAATATGTAAATGTATTAATCAAGTCAGCACCTAAACATGTAGATGATGCAATAGTATCAGTTGTTATTTTACCTTCAGCATCTAATTTGATCACTGAAAGGCTCAATTTACCATCGGTCGGCATAGGTACGTTTGAATCTGAATAAAGCATCAATGATATTGTATCCACGTTTAATGCTCCATTTGGTTTTTCATATATTGACCAGATCCCTTTAGACTTAGCACTATTATAAGTCATACCTGTTCCGAATGCATAAGGTGTACTAGTTGATACTGAATAGAAGTTTGCATTTGCACTATTTGTAACATTCGTATTAATATCTGCATTTACTACAGGGAAACGAGTGTCAAGACCAGCAATAACAAACTGATTTGATCTACTTGAACCATATTTATATGTTGAAGAGGTAGAACCATCTGACGCTGTCAGTTCAGGCATATAATACATACCTATACCAACATTAAATAGAGCATCGGTTTCTGTACTGAACTCTGAACCATTTGCTTTCCAAGAATAACTTGTAGCTCCTGTAGATAGGTTCTGGAATGTCCAATCAGCATAACCAGATCCGATAAAGATTGGTAGATATGTATTAAATGTAGAAGGTTCTACACCCACATAATATGTACCTAGAGGACGTCCGTAAGAAGCAACGGGAGCAGCTACATTTTTCTGTGCTACATGCTTTACTTTAAAAGCATCTGTAACTTTACCTAATTCACCTACCGACAAAGTCTGATAAGGCGTATTAGTCATCGATTTTTTAGTTACGCTAGCTGAAGTTTTAGGTGCATTGAAGCCACTAAAACCGCTTCGATTAATTGATACATTTTGTGCAGTAGTTACACCTGCTGCTAGTATCAATATTGCAGAAAGAATAAAATTTTTTTTCATACGATAATCAATATTATGTTAAAAACAGATTAATTTATTTAGAAACAGAGAACCATGTATTTGAATTCGTCGTATTAACAAAACTTATATTCGATAGATTCAATCCAGATATCGTAGATTGAAGAGTATAAGAAGAACTCAATAATGTAATAAGATCTTTGAACCCATCGTAATTATTATAATAAATAGTACCATTAGTATCGGCAGTTCCTGTGTATGTGTAAGTAACAGTGTTGGCATCATATACCAGATCACAATAGAAATTAGCTGTAGCCTGACTAGTCTGTATAAACACAGTATATTTCGATTGAGAATAACCAAACGATATTTGAGTAAGCCTATCAGCATCTCCTTTCAGCGATGTTTTTATTCTATTTAAAATAGCCTGAAGATCTGAACTTAAATTATCCGTAAGATTAATTTTCCATCTTGCATTTCTCTTGGCTTCACTGTTGAAGAAAGAGGTAACCGAAGGACCTGTAATCTTGAAGTTTGAGTTTTCATTACTTACAAGAGCCGATTTATCACTATTCAATGTAAAAGATTGCAAAGTATCACCTGTTAGTGTTATTGCCTTGTACAAACGTATTCCTCCTGTTGTTATTATAAAAGGAACACTAATAGAATCTGTTCCAGTACTATTTTTAATTGAGAAAATGTGATTAAATCCTCCTGACAACTCATATGCTGCAATACTTCCATCTACTGAAACTAATGATAATTTAGGCAGTTCACCTGAAAACAGAGTCTTGTCCATTGTACTCAGATTGGTCAAATATTGCTCTCCCGAAACTCCTGAAGGCAATTTTATCAATCTTATTGTAGCTTTATTTTTACGACCTTTCAAAGTGATAACATCGTCTGATTGATTGATTATAACAAATTCAAAGTCGCCATATGTACCTTCTCCATAGGTTGGATCTGGATTACTATATGCATGAAGTACTTCATTATAGGTATCAAAAGATAAAACAGGACCTTGATCTGCAATCATCTTATAGCTGCTTGTTGAAGACGTGAACCCGGTAGTCGTTTTAGATGTAAATGTCACATTATTTGCCTCATCGAAATTCACAACTAAAGATATTCCACCACTCAATGAGTCAACATAATATTGCATTTCCCATCCATTATCAGCCTTCACAAGACGATCTTTGCAGTCAGCAAAATATTCATTGATCCTCTCATCGGCTGATTTTCCAAAAATCTCATCATCAGAGTTGCTACAGCCCGTAAAGGATAATAATAAAGAAAGAAGTCCTACTCCTACTATATATATTCTTGTTTTCATATTTTCTATAAATTAATCTAAATTACCACTTGCGGCTTCACTTATACCAGCAGTTATCCATACTCTCAATTGCTCAATATCGACACCATAACTGTCATTCATATATGAGGCAACCATGTTTACTTTCTTCTGGATATTCTCTTTAGACTTTTCATTTTTTATATCACTCATCATTTTAGCCCATTCTGTGCTAGTATAGCAAACATAAAATGAAAGAATTTCAACAAAATCTTCTCCATCACCAGATATTGAATAAGCCGACATAAAACCCATTTCTCTGGCTTCACTATCCGTAAAAGATGTCCAGTCTGCAGTATATCCCCCTGTTATCTTTTTAAAATCAGCACTATATGGCTTTCTTTGATTCAAAATATGCCCAAATTCATGGTGCATTGTTCTAAAAAATTGACGTAAATCATCTTTAGATACACCAGCCTGAAGATCAAATGAGTTGATTGTATATAGAGAGATCTTAAATCCGTTTTCAGCCAAACCTAAAGTTACAGATTCATTATTCCAACTGCCACTACCGATGAGTTTTAGCTCTCTATTTGCATAATTTTTAAAGAATTCTTCTTTATCAGAAGCTACTGTAATATATGGTTTTATCCATATTTTTTTTACTGTTTTCAGGAAGGGCTGAACTAATTTCTTTCTGGGTGGAACCAAATATCGATTCTGATCAGAATCAAAGTTAGTCCATTTATAGTTTACATTCATGTTATATGGAACTCTGAATGTACTATCAATCCAAACATCCAACGAGTCAGTTGAAACTTCCGGGATTGTTATAATAGAAGCATTTTCAATAGAATCATCTCCACACGATGTGAATAGCAGCGGTGCTGCCATAAAAGGCAAGAGAAATATATATTTATTTAATTTCATTGCTATAATTATTTTGACACGTTAATCTTATCATTCAACAATTCATAAGCTTCCAAAAGACTAATACTTTTGGCTCCCTCAAAACTTTTTGTATCTGTTGCCGGGAATGCACCCAAACCATTTGCAATAACATCTTCTGGCAATGGAATAATTCGTCTCGAATCAGTTGGAGTCAGCACATCTTTACTTTCATCTAATACAGACCCATAAATAGGATGTTCCACACTTATATGCATTCTTTTAATATCGAACCATCTCTGTCCATCTTTTAGGAATTCCGATGCTCTTATATTGATGATACATTTCAAATATGTATTTTGTTTTGAATTCAACTTGCTTGCATAATGAGGTGCAATAGCAGGAGCTGAAGCCGAACCGCCATCTCTATATTTTGCCATTATAAGAGCATCAGTAACAGCATGACTCGTACTATTATATGAAATTACACGTGCTGCATAATACATATTGAGCAGTTCTATTACTTTACTATAATCTTCTTTCATGATATATCCCTCTGCCAGATTGAACAACGCTTCTTCTGCAACTATCGGAGTATTCATTACATATGGAATTCCATAATTGGCATTTACACCGTCTCTTTTGAATTCTTCTTTGTATTTGAATAAAGAATATGCTTGTATACTACTATTTCCTAACCCTTTAGTTCCTAAAACATAACCACCATATGAACCTGTTGCACTATTATAAGAAGTTGTAATATCACTCGTTGTCGGATGAGGAGTTCCACTAGAAATCCTTTTCCTAAGCAGTGTCAGATTCATTGTATATCTGTAATACCAAGATCTAAAGGCTGTAGATACTGTACTAACAATTAAAAAATTAGCAGGAATATCGGATTTAGAATAGTTTTGCCCAAAAGCATCAACAGACATATTATATGTGGTCAACCAATCGCGTAAGAAAGAAGCAGGTTTACCTTCAGTAGCAATATTAGCGTAGGAAATAACTTTATCCCAATCTGTATCCAAACCTCTATATAAATAGAATCGAGATATAAATGTTGCTGCTGCTTTTTTATTGAAGTGCCATTTCGGCTGATCATATTTTGTATCCACAATAAGAGGAAAACCTTTTTCTATATCAGCCTCTATTGAGTCATAAACTGCTTTAACTGATAAAAAATCATATTTAACATTAACTTGTGTCTCAACACTGGTCACGTAAGGAATACCTCTAGTGGACTCAGCCGTAGCAGGATCATAATGTTCAGAGAACAGATTGACAAGCATAAAATGAGAATATGCACGACACAGCAGAGCCTCACCTTCAAAAGGTTCTAATTCCGCAGCAGTATACTTGCCTTCTTTTTTCAATTTATATATTGCTTCCAATGCATGATTTGCTGCTGCAATTGATGTATAACACGAATACCAATAACCATCGGGAGAATCCTGATTCGAAGAATTCACTCTATCCCAAGTATACGATTCCTTTAAATTAGCATCCGCATAAGCAGTTGGACCTACATCAATAGAGTTGTCAGACATTACTTCTGCAAACCAAACATGGCTATACTGAGGATATGCTGAAACCAATAGTCGTTTTATATCATCAGGACTACTCAAATCTGCTCTGTTATCCGGATTCTGATCCAGAAAATCATTACAACTAACAAATGCCAGAGCTACAATGAATATGTATATATATTTTTTCATAATTTATATAAATAATTTTATTTTTTGATATTTTACAAACCAGCTCTGACTGATAATGTAAATTGTCTTGGCATAGGCATCGCAACACCACCACTTCTTGTAAATTCAGGATCTTGGCCATTCAACGCTTTGTCAGAATAGATTAGCCATACATTAGATACAACACCTCTCAACTGCAATGATTTGAAACCTATAGTTTTTAGAACATTACCTTTTACATCATAAGTAAAAGTAATATCTTTCAGTCGGATGAAATCACCTTTAGCAACACGTTGATCTGAAAAATTATACACATTGTATGCTACAACCAAATCAGAATTTGCTGCAAGTTGAGCATTAGATGCTATAGTTGGAATATTTGTACGATACTCATCACCTGGTAATGTCCATCTATTTTTCATATCCTTTGTCATAGCATCTATATCAGTATAAGATGCGCTGAATGTTGGATACAACCTAATAACATTTCCCGCTTGGTATGTAAAATAAAGATCAAGTTTCATGTTTTTGTATTTAATTGAATTTTCAAATCCACCTACAATTTTAGGATCTATAGAACCTTCATATTTCAGATAGTCTGTAGAAGTAGAATTTTGTAAATCAATATAATATACTCTCTCACCATTTTCATTATAGAAAGTTGGTAATCCTTCTGAATCCAAACCAGCAAAAGGCACAGAGAACAAGCCTCTTACGGCAGATCCTTCTTTAGGAGCTCCGGATAATCCGACCAAGTCAATAACTCGTGAAGTAGTATTCAAATTTGTGATCTCATTCTTATTGAACGAAAAAGTCAGGTGATTAGACCACGAGAAATCTTTTCTATCCAAGTTCACGGTATTAATCGAAAATTCCAATCCTGAAGATTTCATATCTGCATAGTTCGCAAACTTGATGTGTTCACCACCTATTCCCGAAGTTCTGACATTACCAAGCAAATCATAGCTATTTCTCCAATAAGCATCAAAACCTAAACTTACCCTATTTTGGAAAAGACCTAAATCAAGGCCAAGATTTGTTTCTTTCATTTTTTCCCATGTCAAATTTTCATTTGCCACATTAATTATTTCCAGCATAGTTTCGCGGTCTTCTTGGAATGGTCTGTATGTTTGGGAAGCCTGAAGCACAGATAGAGCATTTGCTCCCGAAATCATTTTTGCTGTCAAGCCATAAGTTCCTCTGAATGTCATGGCCGAAATTGGTTCAAAATCTTTCAAGAAAGATTCATTCTTAGCATTCCATGATCCACTGATATTCCAAGTCGGCAACCATCGAGCTGTATTTGTTTTACCCATTTGGTTAGTACCTTCTGTTCTCAGTGTACCATTAATGGTATATCGTCCATCATAAGAATAAGTACCGGCACCAAAAAAACCTGCCGACCTGTCAAATTTCTTTGTCAAACCATAATAAGCACTACCAGAGTCTATAACTTTTCTCATAATACGCCAGTCTGTTACAGCGATCTCACTACCATACAAAAATCCATATCCATTGTTCCATCTATCAGAACGGTCTGTAGAACGAATTTCTGCACCACCTAACAAATTCAGCGCATGCTTACCGTTTATAATCTTATTGTAGTTAGCTTGAGCACGACCATAATAATTCATCAAGTTATTGTCTTGTGTATTATACATACCTCCGTCACGCATTACAACAATAGGCAATGCATCAGGATCATCAGGATTTCCCCACAAAAAATTATTATTGCTATTTATAATTGTCGACTCATTAGCTCTATATGCCATAGCCATATTGGAACCATCTAGAATGTTATGTTCACGAGTTGTCTTTACATAACGGTAAGCACCAAGAAGATCAATGTCTAAACCTTTGACTGGTTTATAAGTCAAGTTTAACTGCATTTTTGTATCCAACATATCAAGATCCAAATAATTGTTTTCCAATTCATTTTGAATATTAAATGCTGCATAGTTTCTTCTATAATAAACATCAGAAGCCATTGTGCGTGAAGTATTCAAAGCATAACTAAAGGGATTGATATCAAAATCCCTGCTATACTCTCCTTCAACTACATTTACTACACTATTCAATGTTCCCGGTGCTTTTTGATTTCTAATAGAAGCATTAGCCAAAACTCCGAAAGTTAATTTTTTAGTTATATCAAATAATGTATTTGTATTGAATGTAAAACGATCCACCTTATCCACAGCTGTCCAACCCGGATCATTAAAATAACTCATTGAAGTATATGTCCGAGCTTTATCTGTTCCGGAAGATATTGATATAGAGTGGTTTTGTTGAATAGAATATCTAAACAGTTCGTCAAACCAATTGGTATTTCTAAGTTCAGCTTCTTTTAAATAAGCCAATTTAGCTTGTGTTGTATTATCCAAACCATATCCTCCATTAGCTTTTTCATCTATCAATCTATACATCAGATTAAACACTCCTCCATCTTTAGCTAGATACATAGTGGAAGGATTTAAGCTACCTTTATCTTGCATTTCCAAAAACACAGACATTTGATCCTGAGAATTTAGAATATCATATTGTCCGTAGTATGGTTTGGCTCTAATTGAAAATTCTCCAGTGTAGTTTATAGTTGCACTACCTGCACGACCTTTTTTTGTTGTGATCACAATAACACCATTCATAGCCCTTGCACCATATAAAGATGTAGCAGAAGCATCCTTCAAAATCTGGAATGTTTCAATGTCATCTGCATTCAAACCTGCAACTGCCGAACTGATAAGTGTAGCTGCATTACCCGAAGATAAGTCATCAGCCGACACATCTACAACATCATCTAACACGACTCCGTCAACAACCCACAGTGGGCTTGAATTTCCATAAATAGAAGAAGCCCCACGTACTCTAAGCTTCGGAGCTGCGCCAAATGTACCTGATACATTTGTCAGCTGAACTCCGGCAGCTTTACCTTGAAGCATACGACTAACATCAGTTACTCCATCTACTTTGGCATCCTCTGCCTTCACAACTGAAGCCGCCCCGGTAAACATCTTTCGATCGATCTTCTGATAACCAGTAACGATAACTTCATCTAATTGCTGCGCATCAACATCTAATTTTATAGACATTACAGGTTTAATCGCAACTTCCTGCGCCTTCATGCCTGTATATGATACAATAAGTGTTTTAAAGTTTGTTGGGACATCTAACTCAAATTTACCATCAAAATCGGTCGTCGTACCTTTATTAGTATTTCCTTTGATTTTAATCACGGCTCCAATCACAGCTTCGCCTTTGTCATCCAAAACTGTCCCTGTAACCTTTGTTGTTTGAGCGACTAATAATCCCATGCAACAGAATAAGCATGTTAGGAGTAGAGTCAATCTTTTCATAAGTTAAGTACTATTTTTTTAATTAAATATAAAATATAATGTATAAATATCTATTAATATCTTTTGACTTAATTATAGAATGTAAAGTATGATTAAAAACAAAAGAGAAGCTCAATATCTAAAAGGTGACTTTTATGATTAAATCAATGATTTTTTTTTCATTTTACTGAAAACAAACATACAGAATCTATAAATAATAAGATTTGCAAAAGTACAAAAATTTGTCTACCAAACAAGAAGTATGGACATTTTTCTTTAATATAGATCAAAAAAAAAGCACAAAATCTAAATTCAATGAACATTCTTAACTTTTTTGAATTATCGAAGAATAATAATTATCACTTTATTTTCATTTATCATTCAAAATACATATTGTAAGCAAAAACAATACATGATCATACATTTTATCACTTGATCAAACCATGTTTAATTTTAAAAAAAGCTGAACCATCTATAAAATACTCTAAAATATCCAACTCTCAAAGAGTTCACAGCATCTATTTTATAGAGTAATACACTATACTACAAATACATAATATAGATATTTATAGTAAAAAATAACACATCCAATATTTTATTATAATTCAACAGACTAGAAAAATAGGATCCAAATAGATTTTTAAAAAAAAGTAAATACAAATTTTACAGATCGAAAGATAATGTGATTGGGAAAATATTAATCATAAAAAAGATTATCTAACGCAGATTATAAGCAGATTCTAATATTTTATATTATTTTTGCACAGAAAATCAATTCTTGTGCAATTTCGATATATATGGCTATAGCTAAAACACGAAATATGCTGATTGATGTAGCGCGGCAATTATTTGCACAATTGGGTGTGGAAAACACTACAATGAACGATATTGCTACTGCATCAAAAAAAGGGCGGCGAACTCTATATACCTATTTCAATAATAAGAATGAGGTATATAAGGCTGTTGTCGAGTCCGAACTCGAAAAAATGTATATTGAGTTACAGGCCGTTGCTCAGAAAGATTTACCTGCAGATGAGAAACTTCTCGACTATATCAAAACAAGATTAGACACCGTAAAAAATGTCGTTTTCAGAAATGGAACACTAAGAGCCGACTTTTTCAGAGACATTTGGCGCGTGCAGAATGTTCGCAAAAACTTTGATAAAAAGGAAATACAAATACTGAAAGAAATACTCCAAAATGGTGTAGACGAAGGCACTCTGGAAATGCCGGATGTGGATCTGACTGCTGAGATTCTCCATCATGCCCTGAAAGGAGTAGAAGTTCCATATATCCGGGGACTTATCAATCCAGACAATGCCAAAGACCGCAGGCAACACAATAATATTGCATTCCTGATATTTCAGGGAATAAAGAAAAAGAAGCGATAAAAATATTCATCTAAATACATAATAAACAGAATCATGAAATTACTTGAAGGAAAAACAGCCATCATTACAGGTGCTGCCAGAGGTATCGGCAAAGCTATCGCCATCAAATATGCACAAGAAGGTGCAAATATTGCTTTCACCGATCTGAATATAGACGATAATGCAAAACAAACAGAAAAAGAAATTGAGGCACTTGGTGTGAAAGTAAAAGGATATGCCTCAAATGCAGCAAATTTTGAGGATACACACCGTGTCGTGGAAGAAATAGCCAAAGATTTTGGAAAAATAGATATTCTTGTGAATAATGCAGGTATCACAAAAGATGGTCTGATTATGCGAATGACCGAACAACAATGGGACATGGTGATTAACGTGAATCTGAAATCAGCTTTCAATTTCATCCATGCCATCACTCCTATCATGATGAAACAAAAATTGGGAAGTATAATCAACATGAGTTCTGTTGTGGGCATCTCAGGAAATGCCGGACAAGCAAACTATTCAGCCTCTAAAGCCGGTATGATTGGTTTGGCAAAATCGACAGCTAAGGAACTTGGTTCGAGAGGAATCCGTGCAAATTGCATTTGTCCGGGATTTATCATCACAGAAATGACTGGAGCATTGTCTGAAGAAGTAAGACAAAAATGGGCAGAACAAATTCCACTTCGTCGTGGAGGCACGCCTGAAGACGTTGCCAATGTTGCTACATTCTTAGCGTCAGACCTATCTTCGTATGTTAGCGGACAAGTCATCCCTGTCTGTGGAGGTATGAATATGTAATTTTTTTGAGAAAACAAATAAAGAAAAAGCTAACCGTCGTTTATGATGAGTTAGCTTTTTTAGTTTATTTCGGATCACCCCAATTCGTCAAGTTGCTGCAGCCACAAGGATGCAGAAGAATCACTCGCCATACGCCAATCACCACGAGGCGAGAGATTGATGGATCCGACTTTTGGTCCGTCGGGAATGCACGAGCGTTTAAATTGCTGTGAGAAGAAACGCCGATAAAAAGTTTTCAACCATTTCAATATTTCACGATCGTCATACTTGTCCTTAAAAGCATATTTTGCCAAATAATATATTTTTCTTGGTTCATAGTTGCAACGCAGCATATTGTAAAGGAAAAAATCGTGTAATATATAAGGACCTACAGTATCTTCCGTTATCTGCACTATCTGTCCGTCTTTTGCCGGTAATAATTCCGGACTGACAGGCGTATCCAATATATCTACTAATATTCTGCGGGAATCATCATCCAATTGGGTTTCGGATACCCATTTCACCAATGTTTTCACCAATGTTTTGGGAATCCCCGTATTCACCGCATACATAGACATATGGTCTCCGTTATAAGTGCACCACCCTAAAGCCAATTCAGACAAGTCGCCCGTACCGATCACTAATCCATTCACCTTATTAGCATAATCCATCAAAATCTGGGTACGTTCACGTGCTTGCGAATTTTCATAGGTGATATCATGAACTTCAATGTTGTGATCAATATCTTCAAAATGCTGAACAACAGCATCAGCAATAGATATTTCACGAATGGTGACACCTAGAGCCTTCATCAAGGCAATCGCATTGTTATATGTTCGGTCGGTGGTACCGAATCCCGGCATAGTAATACCATAAATATTCTCACGGGAAATCTGCAACTTATCGCAAACCTTCACCATCACTAACAGAGCCAGCGTTGAATCTAAACCACCCGACACACCGACAACTTGTGTTTTGCATCCGGTATGTAGCAATCGCTTTGCCAATCCGCCAACCTGAATAGAAAATATTTCGGAACATCTTTCATTCAATTCATGCAACTGAGGAATAAAAGGTGTAGGATTTAAGCGTCTGCTCAGTGTTGTTTGCTTCTGATGAGCATCAATGCTAATATGACGATATGCTGTAACATTATCCAGAAACTTATATTCAGACACGGAAAAGGATTTGTTTTTCAGCCGTTCGTTCCTAAGTTTATCGATGTCTATATCAGCAAAAATCAGTTGCGTATCAAAATGGAAACGCTCTGCTTCTGCAAGAATTTCACCATTTTCGGCAATAATACTACTTCCGGTGAAAACCAAATCTGTAGTGGACTCTCCATTTCCGGCAGCAGCGTAGACATAGCCAGCATAGCATCGGGCAGATTGCTGTTTTATCAATGCTTTACGATACGATTGTTTGCCAACAGTGTCGGGACTAGCCGACAAATTGAAAATAACTTCCGCTCCATAGAGCGCATGAAGACTTGACGGTGGAATTGATGTCCACAAATCTTCACAAAGTTCCAATGCAAAATTGAAGTCGACTGTCTCAAAAATCAGATCAATACCGACAGGTACAATTTGCCCGCAAAGACTAATTTCCGTTCTGGTGAGTTCTCGTGACGACGAAAACCACCGCTTATCATAAAACTCACTATAATTGGGGAGAAATGTTTTTGGAACAATTCCCAAAATTTTTCCTTTATGCACCACTACACCTGCATTGTATAACCGATTGGCTATCTCAAGCGGCATTCCTATAATGATGATGATTTCTAATGTTTTGCTGGCATCACAGATTCGTTCCAATGACACAACAGATTGGGAAAGTAAGAGTCTTTGCAAAAACAGATCGGCTGAAGTATAGCCAGTAATACTTGCTTCAGGGAAAACTATCGCCGAAACAGACTGTTGTTCGGCATCAGCAACAGTTTTCAGAATTTCATCCGTGTTGAAATCACAATCGGCAACTTTCAGGCTTGGTGACGCTGCCGCAACTTTTACAAAACCATAATTATCCATCATCCACCTTTTTAATTTGGGATCATCACTCAAAGTCTTATAAATCCCTAAAATTCTTTATCGTGCTGCGATCACTTCTATCTCTACCAACGCATTTTTGGGTAATGCTTTTACTGCAAATGCTGAACGAGCCGGAAAAGTTGTGTTGAATTGTTCCGCATAAACCTCGTTCATACCGGAAAAATCGTTCATGTCAGCCAGCAATACAGTTGTTTTAACAATGTTGTCTGTGGTCAATCCTGCTTCTGCAAGAATCGCCTTGATATTTTTGAAAGATTGCTCGGTTTGTTCTTTTATTCCACCTGTAGGAAATTCTCCCGTTGCCGGATTGATGGGTAATTGACCTGACACATACACAAATCCGTTAACTTCTACAGCCTGACTATATGGCCCGATGGCAGCAGGAGCTGCATTCGATGAGATTATTTTTTTCATTATATATATCGTTATTATAAACCTTTCTGACGTATCACCTCGTAAATCAATATACCCGCTGCAACGGATACATTCAATGATTCTATTGTTCCGAATTGTGGTATTTTCACCAAATTATCACAAATACGAATATTATCGTTCGACACACCTACATCTTCTGCACCCATAGTGACCGCTATCGGTCCGGCATAATCGACTTCTGTATAATATTGACTGGCACGCTCTGTTGCGGCAACGACTTTCACTCCACTATCTTTCAAAAACTGGATTGTCTGAGTCAGATTTTGTTCCTTGCACACAGGAATTTTCAATAAAGCACCTGCCGAAGTTTTCACTGCATCGGCATTGACAGTCACACTACCTCGTGCAGGAATCACTATAGCATCCACACCTGCCACTTCACAAGTACGAGCAATGGCTCCAAAATTGCGCACATCTGTGAGTCCATCCAGAATAAGAATGAACGGATCTTTTCCTTGTTCATATAAGAAAGGAATTATGTCCTCTATTTTTTCGTACGTGATAGCTGATAGAAAAGCAATCACACCTTGGTGATTTTTACGTGTAAAGCGGTCGAAACGCTCCACCGGCACTCTTTGCACGGGTATATCGTTTGATTTTAATATTACAGACAATTCTTTAAACAGATCGCCTTGCAATTCGCGTTTCACAATCACTCTGTCTATCTCTTTTCCAGCTTCCACCGCTTCTATTACGGCACGTATGCCGAAGATCATTTCTTTTTCTTTCATTCTTATTTTTTGAACATATGTTCTATCAATTTCTTTATTATATTTTTCCGGATAAGCCACCTGACATAAAAGAACAGATATACACACCAGAAAAAAAGTATCTCTATAATCATTGTTTTTTTCCCAACATCACTTTTGCATTCTGTATGGCCGCATCCGTAATCTGCGATCCGCTAAGCATTTGTGCCAATTCCTTCACACGTTCATCATCAGTCAGTTTGCGCAGGTTGGTTGTTGTTCCAAACATATCGTCTGCTTTATAAACAAAATAATGAGTTTTACCCTTAGCTGCGATTTGCGGCAAATGCGTAATGGCGATGACCTGCATCTTCTGTCCGAACTCTTTCATTATCTGTCCCATTTTGTCGGCAATTTCCCCGGAAACACCGGTATCAATTTCGTCAAAAATAATTGTTGGCAGAGCTGTTGCTCCGGCAATCATTGATTTGAGACAAAGCATCACACGTGAAATCTCTCCTCCCGAAGCCACCTCGGCAACAGGTTGCAATGACACATTCTTATTTGCAGAAAACATGAACTGTAAATCATCTATACCCGACGCATCAGGATGCTCTTTTGGTACTATCTGAACAGAAAAACGAACATTCGGCATTCCAAGATATGAGACTCTATCGATAAGTTGTTTTTCTATACTTCCAGCTTCATGCTTGCGCTTTTCACTCAACTTTTCAGCAAGAGAAAGCATTTTCTCATACTTTGCAGTCACTTCATTCTGAAGTTCCTCAATCTGTTGGTCAGAAGAGTCTATGTTTTGCAGACGCATCTCCAGATCTTTCTGCAATTGCAATAACTCTGAGATAGATGAGAGTTTATATTTCTGCTGCAATGTATAAATTTGATCCAACCGTTCCTCTACAAAGGTTAGTCTGTCCGGATTAAATTCAACATCTTCGGCATATTTTTCTGTTTCGGAACTTAAATCGCGCAAATCGATATATGCCGTTTCGATGCGTTGAACCATATCGTCCGCTTTAGCATATATGTTCTTCAGCGTTTGCACAGTGTTTAGACTGTCTTTCAAGGAAGAGACAATCCCTTTGTCATCATCAGACAAAAGAGTATAGACTTTGAACAATGCAGATTTTATATCTTCCGCATGATTTAGAAGTTGTTGTTCTTGTTCCAACTCGGTTTGCTCTCCATCGACCAGTTCTGCATCAGACAAAGTTGTATATTGATAGCGGAAAAAATCTTCATCTTCTTTATTTTTCAGAGCCAAAGCCTGCAACTCTTTCAATGCTTTATTTGCATCGTTGTATACCTTAAACGAGACCTGATATTCTTTGAGCAATCCATTTGTTCCTGCCATCAGATCAACCACTTGCATCTGAAAACGACTATCGCCCAGCATGAGGTTTTGATGTTGTGAGTGAATATCAATTAATTGGCTACCTAAATCTTTCAGTTCGGTTAATGAAACCGGTGTATCATTTATAAATGCGCGTGATTTTCCGCTCGACAAAATTTCGCGGCGCAAAATGTATGAATCCGGATCGTAATCAATACCGGCATCTTCACAAAATGCTTTCAAGTCATAGGCCGATACATCAAATACACCTTCGATGACACATTTATCCTCACCTTGTTTGATTGCTTTCGTATCGGCTCTCTGTCCCAGAATCAGGGATAAAGCTCCCAGAATAATAGATTTACCGGCTCCTGTCTCACCCGTAATGACAGAGAAGCCCGAATCGAAGTCCATTTCAAGACTATCTATTAACGCATAATTTTTAATATATAACGATTTCAGCATTCTTATTATATATGTAAGATAGCGGTTTCGGACAATTGATGCTCATTCTCATCTTCGTGAATAAGTGAATATGCAGATATATCCAAGCCACCTTATCAAAGAAACAAAGATAATGATTTTTTAGAATGTTTAAGTGCTTTGAGATACTGCCTGATATTTATATTTTTTTATGTGCCGACAAATTTAAGGTATAATCAATCTGTGCAAAACTGATGTTCTTGCCACTCTCCAAGCTGTTCCATTTTGTGCAATTTAACAAATAAGTGTTCGGAATATGTTCAATAATCATACATTCAATTTTATTAGAATCTACGTCCCGAAAAAAAATACAAAAAAATTATAGTTCCACACATGGCTATTGAAAAGCAATCTGTGAATACATGCTTCGCTTTGGAGTGTGATGTCTATAAGGTTTGGCATGTTTGTTGGTTTTATGGATGAAAGTAATAAGGTATTAACAACTAATAATTATCATTATGAAAAAAATTGCTTTCTATGGAAAAGGCGGTATAGGAAAATCCACCACTCAACAAAATACCGCCGCAGCTATGGCTCATTTTCACAATCAAAAGGTTTTTATTCATGGTTGCGATCCAAAGGCAGATTCGACCCGTATGATTTTGGGTGGAATGAATCAAAAAACGATAATGGATACCCTCCGCGACGATGGAGCAGAAAAAATTACGGTAGACAAAGTTGTTAGCACCGGCTATGGTGACATCCGCTGTTGTGAATCGGGAGGCCCCGAACCCGGTGTCGGATGTGCCGGACGTGGTGTTATCACAGCAATTGATCTGATGGAAACAAACGGAGCTTATGATCCGGATTTGAATTATGTGTTCTATGATGTGCTGGGTGATGTTGTATGCGGTGGATTTGCAATGCCAATCCGTGATGGAAAAGCTCAGGAAGTTTACATTGTTTGTTCAGGTGAGATGATGGCCGTTTATGCTGCAAACAATATTTGCAAAGGATTGGTGAAATATGCCCGCCAAAGCGGAGTACGTCTGGGTGGACTTGTTTGTAATAGCCGCAAAGTGGACAGAGAAAGAGAATTCATTGAAGAATTTGCTGCTGCAATCGGCACTCAGATGATACACTTTGTTCCTCGCGACAACATTGTTCAAAAAGCGGAGTTCAACAAAAAAACAGTTATCGAATACGATGAAACCTGTAATCAAGCTCATGAATATAGCGAACTAGCTCGTAAAATCATCAACAACGACATGTTCGTCATACCCAATCCTTTATCAATGGATCAACTTGAATCTATGGTTGTTAAATACGGAATAGCCGATTAATCGATTGTAAAACAAAAATAGAGCAGAATCAATATGAAAATGATTAGAGCAATAGTACGCCCCGAAGCCGCCGACAGCGTAGCCGAAGGTTTGGCCGATTCGGGATTTTACTCCCTGACTAAAATGCCGGTTTTCGGACGAGGCAAACAAAAAGGAATAACAGTTGGTACCACCCATTACGACGAACTGCCCAAAACATTGATCATCATAGTAGTCGAAGACAATTCTGTCGATGAAGTCGTAAAAATTATCCAATATAAAGCATATACAGGAAATGCCGGAGACGGCAAGATTTTTATCTCACCTGTGGAACAAGCCTACACTGTACGGACAGGAATTAAAGAACTTTAAACCGAGGATAAGATGAAAGAAATAATAGCAATCATCCGCCCCAATAAAGTGAATGCCACAAAAAAAGTCCTTGACGAGCTCGATCTCCCTTTCATGACAGCCATTCAGGTTTTGGGACGAGGTCATCAACGAGGTATAGCTTCCGAACTGGATTTGGACATTCATCCTCATCTATTAGCCAAGGCCAGAACCATGGGTATGAAATACATACCCAAGCGTATGTTGGTCATCGTTGCCAAAAACGAAGACACCGACACAATCGTAAAAGCTATTATCAAAGCCAACCAGACATTCCAGATAGGTGACGGCAAAATATTTGTTTGTCCGGCCGACAATGCGATAAGAATTAGCACAAAAGAAAGTGGTGGAGCTGCTTTAAAATAAGTAATAACAAAAAAGAAGGAGGAATCAAATTATGCCATATCATGAATTTAAATGTAGCGTGTGCATACCCGAAAGACTAAAGCACGCCGTAGATAAAGAGAAAGGAGAGGATTTGACATCTGCGCTTCCTCTTGGATATTTGAACACGATTCCGGGTTCTATTTCGGAACGAGGTTGCGCATACTGCGGAGCAAAACATGTGATCGGTACACCGATGAAAGACGTGATCCACATGAGTCATGGCCCCGTTGGTTGCACATACGATACTTGGCAAACCAAACGTTACATCAGCGACAATGACAATTTTCAACTCAAGTATACTTATGCAACAGACGTAAAGGAAAAGAACATTGTATTCGGTGCTGAAAAAATGCTCAAACAAAATATCATCGAAGCTTTCAAAGCTTTTCCGGACATCAAGCGGATGACCCTCTACCAGACTTGTGCCACAGCATTGATTGGAGACGACATAAATGCCATTGCTGAAGAAGTGATGGACGAAATGCCTGATGTGGATATTTTCGTTTGCAATTCACCGGGATTTGCAGGTCCAAGCCAATCAGGAGGACATCATAAAATTAACATTGCTTGGATCAATCAGAAAGTGGGAAACGTTGAGCCTAAAATAT
>JBKECE010000045.1:0-3763 GCA_047974325.1 Dysgonomonas sp.
GCATCTATACCCCGTGCCTTGAACGAAAATGATTTAAAAGAAGAAGCAATGAAATTTGATTTGCAGGGCAGCACTTATTCCACAGTGAAAGATGCCGTCAATATGGCATTAGCTAATGCCACATCCGACGATCTTATTTTCATTGGCGGCAGCAACTTTGTAGTGGCTGAAGCATTACCTCTCTTCTGATAATTATCTATATTTTTTATTATTTCCGGGCTCGCTTCATGAGTGGAGAAAAGAAAAGCCCGATATATGCAACAGACGATAAAAACAATAAATAGACACCTGTTCCTATACTCGAAAATCCAAGTGCACTTACAATGCTGTATCCTACATATATGGCAAAGATAAAGCCCAGAAATGCTGCGACCAGTAAGATATATTTAGATAAACTTTTCTGTTTCCAGACAAAAGCAAGTGCCACTGCCAGCACGCTAAGAAAAGGAACCAGATAAAGCACATACCCTAATTTTACGGAAGATTTTTTCGATGGGGAAAAGGTATACATCACATTGGTCATTTTGGTCAATGTTTCATTCAAGGACGGAACATTCAAGCCTGTAAAAGAAATTTTAAGAGACAAGATACTTTTGTCGATCCAAGGCATAAAAAATGCAACGATGAACAATATTGCAAAGACAATTTGGATAGCGATAGATTTTTTTGTTTGCATAGCAAGTGTTTTTTGTTCGCAAATGTAAAGAAGTCAATTAAAAAAACAATCACATATCGCCGATCTTTTTTATCTTTGTAGGCATAAATATTTAATCTGCTTCTTTTTTATGCACGAGAAAATCATCATCCTCGATTTTGGATCCCAAACCACACAACTTATTGGCCGCAGAGTTCGAGAACTGAACACCTACTGCGAAATAATACCTTACAACAAATTTCCACACAATGATGCTTCCATAAAAGGAGTCATCCTTTCTGGCAGTCCTTTTTCTGTAAATGACAAGGACGCTTTCAAGCCTGACTTGAGTCTTATCAGAGGAAAATATCCTGTATTGGGCATTTGCTACGGAGCACAGTATCTGGCATATACATCAGGAGGAAAAGTAGAGAAAAGTGATTCGCGCGAGTATGGAAGGGCACACCTGACAGCCATAAAATCAGATGAAATGCTATTCGACGGTATAGCGAAAGGTTCACAAGTATGGATGTCGCACGGAGACACAATCACTTCCTTGCCGGATAACTTTGAAGTTATTGCCAGCACCGAAGATGTGAAATATGCCGCGTATAAAGTAAATGAAGAAAGCACTTGGGCTGTGCAATACCATCCTGAAGTCTTTCATACGATAGACGGAACACGCCTGTTAAGCAACTTCCTCAATCTGTGTGGTTGCAAGCGTGACTGGTCACCGGCTTCATTCATAGAAACAACCGTCGCTTTGCTAAAAAAACAGTTGGGCAACGACAAAGTGATACTAGCTCTTTCGGGTGGAGTGGATTCGTCTGTCACTGCCGTTTTGTTGCACCGCGCAATAGGTAAAAACCTAACTTGTGTTTTTGTTGACAACGGGTTGCTCCGAAAAAATGAATTCGAAAATGTACTCAAAGATTACGAACATTTGGGGCTGAATGTGCTAGGCATTGATGCAAAAAATAAATTTTATACTGCTCTAGCCGGAGAAAGCGATCCTGAAAAGAAAAGAAAGATAATAGGCAGAGGGTTCATTGAAGTTTTTGATGAAGAGGCACATAAGCTAAAAGATATAAAATGGCTCGGACAAGGAACCATTTATCCAGACATTATTGAATCATTGTCCATCACAGGTACTACTATAAAATCACATCACAATGTAGGTGGATTACCCAAAGAGATGAATCTGAAATTAGTAGAACCGCTGCGGCTTCTGTTCAAAGACGAAGTGCGCCGTGTTGGGCTAGAACTGGGTATGCAAGAACATCTGATCAAACGGCATCCGTTTCCCGGTCCCGGATTAGGCATCCGCATTCTAGGCGATATTACGCCCTCAAAAGTAGAAGTGCTTCAAAATGCAGATGATATCTATGTACGTATGCTTCGTGAATATCATCTCTACGATCAGGTGTGGCAAGCAGGAACCATTTTGCTACCAATAAAATCGGTTGGAGTGATGGGTGATGAAAGAACTTATGAAAGCACTGTTGTTCTTCGTGCTGTAACTTCGGCCGACGGAATGACTGCCGACTGGGCACACCTCCCTTACGATTTTCTGGCAAAAGTTTCGAACGAAATCATCAATAAAGTAAAAGGGGTGAACCGTGTTGTCTACGACATATCTTCCAAACCACCTGCAACCATCGAGTGGGAATGATTTATTTTGTCCGTAGTCTAGCATCAGATGTTATTCTACGGCTTTTTTTACTTTTGAAAAAAGAATTGGTCTAAAATCTTTGTCCAGAACAAATTTACCATCCGCAATGGACATGTCCACGTAATTTTGAGGCACTTTATAGCCCAATATTTCAGACATGATGTAGATAGTGCTAGATGTATTGATGAGAGACGTTTCCCTATCAACATATTTTTCGATCAAAGGTTTTGTATTCACGATTGTAGTGTCGGTCGAAATTGCGAATACAGGAGCGAGATAATCTTGCAACCAACCCATCGCATGCCCCTTACCAATTATTTCACCATGATCCGAGAAATAATATATAACCGCCGAAGGATCTTTTTGAGCGAGATGATATACTTCGCGAAACACTCTGTCGGTATGATGTATAGATCGGTCAAAATCCGCAACAATATCATTGCCCTGAATGCTTTGTCTATCCACATCATCATAACGTTCCTCATACAAATGATGGCTACCTATAAGATGTATGACAAAGAATTGTTTTTTGTCCGGTTTATATCTTTTTTTCACAATATCGACCAGATTTAAATCATCGAGTTTCCCCTGAGTCGTTATAGCTCTGAAACTCACATAATCTGATCTGGAACCTACAAATCCAATATAACCATCACCCACACTCACTCTATCCTGATTTGAAATCCAATTTGTTTCATAGCCTGCTTCTCTTGCCAATTCTATGATATTTTTCTGTTCAAAAAAAGGTTTAGGATCGGATATTGAAGCGAAACTTAAAATTATCCTCAATGCTTCACGTGTTAGTGGTGCCGGTGCAACACCCTTGTAATAACTGAAATCTACAGATCTGTCCTGATTGAGACTATCCAGAAACGGAGTGGTTTTCACCGGATAGCCATAGAGTGAAAAATGGTCTCGACGTGCAGTTTCTCCAATAATGAAATATATTTTTTGCGGTTGCACAGTAGCACTGTCAAATACAATACCTTTAGGCAATACTCTTTCTTTGTGGACAAAGCTTTTCATCTGTAGCATCTGGTATTGATATGTTCCAAATGTGAACAAATCGCCATAAAAGACAGGCATTATATTTTTTGTAGAACTTTCTACCGTAAGCAATGGGTCTGCCTCAAACAAAGCTGGAAGTGTGGCAATATCTTTTTTTGTTTTGACAGCAGCCAAAGGTGGAATCACTACAACAAAATATATCAACAATATCAATGCAGATCTTTTTCTGGAAATATTGCATTTTTTCAATTCTCTCTGTGCCGCAATGATGAGAAAGCCTGTTACGGACAAAATCAAAACAACTACTACCACGATCTGACTAATGGCTTCCTTGGCTTCAATCAAATTTGTCTCAAATATGGAACTGAGAATAAACATCGTAATTTTACTCTGATACACAAAAGCAAAAAAAGCATCAAAACTGATTATGATGATAATGAAAATGCTGA
>JBKECE010000086.1:0-2177 GCA_047974325.1 Dysgonomonas sp.
TTGGAGTCATACGGATTCTATTCCGAAAACTTTAAAATAGTCGCAGACTGGGCTTTTTTCATGGATAGTATATGTATTGGGAAAAGTACGTATAAACATATCAACAGCTATTTTTCTACATTTTATCTTGATGGAATTAGTTCAAACGAAAAAAACAGACAACTACTTCTTGATGAAAGGAATGCTCATATACGAAAGGCATATCCCACATTTTACAGCCTTTATAAAGAGTGGTGCGACACTAAAATGGAATTATACAAATTAAAAACATCTGCCAGTGTCGGATACCTAAAAAAAATAGGATTTCTGAAATGGCTAAAAATATAAAAGTATGAATCCGATTATATCCGTCATAATGCCTTGCTACAATCAGGCTCAATACATGCCAGATGCCCTGCAATCTCTTCTCGACCAGGATTATCCTCATTGGGAGTGTATTATGGTTAATGACGGTTCACCTGACAATACTGAAGAAGTCGCACAACAATGGATGGCGAAAGATAGTCGGTTCAGATATTTCAAAAAAGAAAATTCAGGTGTATGCAACACTCGCAACTACGCTGTAAAAAAAGCTATCGGAGAATATATCATCCCTCTTGATGGAGACGACAAGCTCGGTCCTCAATATTTCAGTGAAGCTATCGAAACATTCACGAAAGATCCTGAGGTCAAGCTGATATATTGCGATATAATATTGTTTGGAGATCGGAATGAAAAAATTTCCAGTCCCCCTTTTGCATTTGAAAAGATGCTGACCAGAAACTTGATACATAATTCTGCCATTTTCAGAAAATCCGATTTCATCGAAGCAGGTGGATACAATCCGAACATGGCATATGGTATCGAAGACTGGGAATTCTATTTATCTCTTTTGAAACCAGACTGTAAAGTAGTCAAACTAAATCATTTTTACCTTTATTACCGGATAAAATCAGAATCTCGTTCGGAAGGTATTAATATTCATAAAGAAAGAAACGACGCCATGCTTCTACAAATGTTCAAAAATCATGTACCTTTGTTTCTCGAATATTTTAATCCGATCAGAGATAGAATAAATGCCGAAACATATAAAGAAGAGCTTCATTGGCATTACCATACGGTGGATTATCGGATAGGACGACTGATTTGTGCACCATTTCGACTCGCAAAAAAAGCTATTAGGAAACTTTTTTCCAGATAAAGAGCTTTAATACAAAACTATTATGAAAATAAGTGTTATACTCATTACATATAACCATTCCCAATATATACGTCAGACGCTGGAAAGCATTCTGATGCAACAAACTCCACATGATGTGGAAATAATTGTTGCTGACGATTGTTCTCCAGATAATACTGTTGAGATAATAAAAGAATATCAGGACAAGACTGCATTTACTTTCGCTTTTTTAAATGGAGACAAAAATCTTGGCTATATACGAAATTATCAACGTGCCTTTGCTGCCTGTTCCAGTGATTATGTCGCTATAATGGAAGGTGATGATTATTGGTTTACGGCCAATCATTTGCAAAATCACATCAATCATTTGGAAAGCCTACCGAAATCGTCAATGAGTTTCAACAGACATGTTCGTTTGTTTGTAGAAGAAAACCGAGAGGAAATATTTGACTGGAATGCGAACGAAGATTATGAATTTGTTACTACTGAAGATTTAGCTCTTGGAAATCGCATCGGAAATCTGTCCTGCTGTGTGTTCAGAGGTGATTTAATTCGCAGTATAGACCCGAAACTTTTCGATATGGAAATAGCAGACTGGATGCTTGGCATGTATATGGGACAGTGGGGGCCACTACTATATTTGAAAGAAGTAACTTCTGTTTATCGTATCCATAATAAAGGACAATGGTCGCAGATGGATTCCAAAACAACCGACATAAAAGTTATCAACCTGATAAATGAATATGACAAATATTTTAATTATAAATATACAAAACCATTCAGAAAACATAGACGTAGACTGGAGATTCCTATCTATGGAGATAATTCTCTGAGTAGAAAAATAAAAAATGTAACGCCCGACTTTATAAAAAAAATATACAGAAAGTTATGAGTAAAAAAACAATAACCGTAACTCAACCGGCAATTCCACCGTTGGAAGAATTTATCCCTTATTTAGAGAAAATATGGGATAATAAATGGTTGACAAATAACGGCCCTTTCCACGAACAATTCGAAA
>JBKECE010000051.1:0-22393 GCA_047974325.1 Dysgonomonas sp.
TCTTTTTTATCTTCTTCTTTACCAAACTGTCAAAGATCGCTCTCTTTTTTACCCCCTCGTATTCCTTGGAAGCGGGTGCAAAAGTAAAACACTTTACCTTACCCTCCAAATATTTATTCCCGTTTTTTTCTAGTTTTTTTACCAGAACCTATCAATCAATGCATTAAGCTATGCTTAATAAAAAGTTTCTGTTTTTCTAAAACTTTTTTATAAGGGCGAACTGCTAAATTAAATCAAATATTCAGAACAACAAAATTTTTTATTATTTTTGTTTTCATAATTTTTCATTCTATGACTAAAGGCTTCACTTATATATATTGTTTTTTCTGTTGCATTTCACTCACTTGCTGTAATCAACAAACAAAAGCGGATTCAAATCCAGATAAAGATACATTATCTGTTAAGATTAATCGATTCGATAAAGAATTGGATTGGTACCTGAAAAATGATAATATAGAAAATGAAAATAAGCTAAAAAGTTCTTATAAAGATTTTTTGTCTGCCTTTGGTGTTGTAACTGTTGGTAAATCGGACATAAACGATAAGCTGTTTTTTTCAACATTGAAACAATATTTTTCGAATCAAATGCTTTCTAAAATATATAGTGATGCCTTGCTTCAGTTCTATGATGTTTCGGCCTATGAAAAAGAATTGTCTGTGGCTGACAATTTAATTGCATCTCATTTCAATGGAAAAAAACTTCCTAATATAGGAATGCATATTTCAGGATTTAAAGAGAATACGATTGTTCTGGATGGTTTTATCTCCGTATCTTCGGATAAGTATTTAGGTATTAATTATCCGGGATATACTCCATTTTTTGCAGACTATCAACGAATACAGATGCAGCCTAAAATGATTACGCGCGACATTTTAAAAGCTTGGATCATTTCGGAAAGAAAAAAAACAGAGAAAAAGAAAAAATTATTGGATGAAATGATTGATGAAGGCAGAGTTATATATATACTATCTGCATTATTACCTGAATGGAAAGATGCAGATCTGATAGGATATGATTCTAAGAAGCTAGATTGGTGCGTGAAAAATGAGAACGATGTATGGAAGATTCTTGTTAAAAGAAATTTTCTTTTCAATAATGACTTTTCTCTGGTTGAACAATTTATGACCGATGCACCCAATACAATTCAAGTTTCGAAGGAGTCACCAGGCAGGTTAGGAATATGGGTTGGATGGCAGATTGTGAAAAGTTACATAAAAAACTCGAATTGTACCCTATCCGATTTGATGGACATGGACTCTTCTGTGATCTGGAAGGAATCGAAATACAATCCTCAATAAATAATAGTTATTTCATACTCAGTTATTATACATTTTTTATCAACAGGTTGTTGATAAAAAAATTCGAGTAGTGATTCAAAAGATCGTATCTTTGAATTATTCTTAATAATTATGTAAAAATGCCCAGAGCCAACAACGATTCCAGAAAAAATAATAAAACGCAGTTGATACAAGACTTAGGTCGTATCCAACCTCAGGCCAGGGAATTGGAAGAAGCCATACTTGGGGCTTTGATGCTGGAAAAAGATGCTTATTCACTTGTGAGTGACATCTTAAAACCTGAAAGTTTTTACGATCCTGTTCACCAAAGCATTTACATGGCTATCATGAACCTTGCTGTTCGTCAAGCTCCTATAGATATGCTGACAGTGGTGGAGCAGCTGCGAAAAGATGGAGAACTGGATGCTGTTGGTGGTCCTGTCTATATTGCACAACTAACTGAAAAAGTGGCTTCGGCTGCACACATAGAATTCCATGCACGCATTATTGCTCAAAAATATCTCGCGCGTGAATTGATAGGTTTTTCATCTCTTATCATCAATAAAGCCTTTGACGAGACTATTGATGTTGACGATTTGATGCAGGAAGCGGAAAGTAAACTTTTTGAGATTTCGCAACGAAACGTAAAGAAAGATGTAACACAAATAAATCCAATCATCAAGGAAGCTCTAAATTTACTTGAAATTGCAGCTAATCGTCCTGAAGGTTTGAGTGGCTTACAAACGGGTTTTGATGCATTAGACAAAATAACATCGGGCTGGCAAAACTCCGATCTGGTGATCATAGCGGCTCGTCCGGCAATGGGAAAAACAGCTTTTGTGCTTTCAATGGCTAAAAGTATGTCGGTCAATTACAACTATCCCGTTGCGCTATTCTCCCTTGAAATGTCCAATGTACAACTTGTGAATCGTCTTATAGTAAACACATGTGAAATTCCGGGTGAAAAAATTAAAAACGGACAGCTTGCTCCTTATGAATGGGAACAGTTAGACTTTAAAATAAAAGAATTATATGACGCTCCGCTCTTTATTGATGATACACCAAGCTTGTCTGTTTTTGAATTAAGAACAAAAGCTCGCCGATTAGTTCGTGAGCATGGTATAAAGATGATCATTATAGACTACCTTCAATTGATGAATGCCAGTGGAATGAACTATGGAAGCAGGGAACAAGAGGTGAGTATGATCTCTCGCTCATTGAAAGGTCTGGCTAAAGAGTTGAATATACCTATCATAGCTTTATCTCAGTTGAATCGTGGTGTTGAAGGCCGTACTGGCGCGGAAGGAAAGCGTCCACAGTTGTCCGACTTGCGTGAATCGGGTGCTATCGAGCAAGATGCCGATATGGTTTGTTTCATCCATCGCCCCGAATATTATAAGATACTGGAAGATGAGAAGGGAAACGATTTGCGTGGTCTTGCTGAAATAATCATAGCTAAACATCGTAATGGTGCAACAGGCGACCTTCTGCTTCGTTTCAAAAGTGAGTTTGCGCGGTTTCAGAACATTGATGATGAGTATAATATGAAGCAACAAGAATTCACATCAAAAATAAGCAATAACAGCACAAACTATCAATCATTGCCTCCCATTATGGGCAATGATGCTGTTCCATTTTAAAAGTTCAGCGAAAATGGTGCAGAATTTGTTATTCTAAATTAATCCTCTGGCTTTAAACTCCAAATATTTGTTGATAGAATCTACTGTCAGATTTTCGGGAGTGGAAAGAATGGTATGAATACCAAATCTATTCAATTCTTTCACAATCAGTTCTTTGTCGAAAGATAATTTCTCAGCCATCCCCTTACGGAATATTTCTTCTGCATTTTTAGGATTTGAGTCCAGAACTTCATAAAATTCTGAGTTCTGGAAAAAAGCAACCAAAACCAAATGGTCTTTAGCTAATCGACTTAAATACTTTGACTGTCGGCGCATTCCATTTACGGTTTCAAAATTCGTGTATAAAATAATGAGGCTACGCTGTGTTATTTTACGTTTCAGTATAACATATAGTCGTTCATAATCCGATTCTTTGAAATTAGTTTGTTGCGAATAGAGTGTTTCCAGAATTTTATTTTTCTGTCCCGGCATCCGGTCTGCCGGAAGTATTTCGTTTATGTCATCCGAGAAAGTGATCAATCCGGCTTTATCGCTTTTATTTATAGCCGTACTGCAAATCATTAAAGTAGAATTTATTGCATAATCGAGAAGACTCAGTCCATTGAATGGCATCTTCATTGTTCGTCCTTTGTCCAGAAGGCAGTAGACCTGCTGCGATTTCTCCTCCTGATATGCATTGACCATCAGTTGATTGGTACGTGCTGTGGCCTTGTAATTGATTGTTCTGGGATCATCACCTATCACATAATGTTTGATGTGATCAAATTCAGTTGCATGACCAATTCTCCTTATTTTTTTGATTCCATAATCGGTTAAACGGTGTGATGCTGCAATCAACTCATATTTGTGCATTTCGATGAATGATGGATAGACTGATACCGGTTTGTGCGCATTCAATCTATACCGACGTTTTATCAGACCAATAGCCGACGAAACAAAAACATTCAATGCACCGAAATAATAGATTCCACGTTGTGTCGGGCGTAACGAATAGTGAAAAACGATGGGTTTTTGCCTTATCAGATTTCGTTTATGAAAAATCAGATTTCGTTCCTGAAACTGAAATGGAACTTCTTCCACTACATCAACCGTTATATTTATTTGATAATAACTTTCGACTACAATGGCGATGGGATTCTGGTCTCCGTTCGACAGTTTATCCGGACTATTCCGATAGGCCGTAACGCCTCTCGCCTGACGGTAAACGGAAACTATGTCGAGAAGGAATATAAGGAAGAAAACACCCAAAATAATTTGCATTGCAAAATAGAAATGATCGAAAACATAACTTAAAATGAATCCAAACACACAAATTGCAAGAGCAATGAAAAATCGGTTAGTCAGATATAAACTTCTAAAAAAACGACTTATCGGGGAACCAGATTCTTGTCTATTAATTGACATATGATTGTATCGGTTGATATTCCTTCCATTTCTTTTTCAGGTGTCAGCATTATCCTATGCCTCAGCACGGGTACGGCCATCTCTTTAATGTCTTCGGGAGTCACAAAATCTCGTCCCCGAATAGCTGCCAAAGCCTTGGATGCAGCCAATATCGCAATAGATGCGCGAGGCGAAGCTCCCAGGCTCACCCACGGGCTTTGGCGTGTCGATGCTACAATTTGAGCAATGTATTCAAGCAATTTATATTCGGTGTGCACTCTCTCTATCTGCAATCTCAATCGGTTCAGCTTTTCTCCGTTCAGAACGGTGTTCAAATTTATATTCTCGGTAGACAATTCACCTTTGTTTTGACGATCAAGAATTGCAATCTCATCTATAATATTGGGATATGAAACATGTATTTTGAACAAAAAGCGGTCTAACTGCGCTTCAGGCAAGCGATAAGTACCTTCTTGTTCTATTGGGTTCTGAGTAGCCACAATCAGGAACGGATAATCTAGTTTATAGGTTATGCCGTCATTTGTTATCTGGCGTTCTTCCATCACTTCAAACAAAGCCGATTGAGTTTTTGCAGGTGCCCTGTTTATTTCGTCTACCAGAACAATATTTGAAAAAATTGGACCTTTTTTAAATTCAAATTTACCCGAACCTTGCAGATAAACACTTGTACCTAAAATGTCGGATGGCATCATATCTGGCGTAAACTGTATGCGTCTGAAATCTACATCCAATGTTTTGGATAGCAATTTTGCAGAAAGTGTTTTTGCTACACCGGGAACACCTTCTATCAAGATATGCCCATTGGCAAGAATAGCCACGATCATTTGTTCTATAAGCTGATGCTGACCTACCACTATTCTGCCAATCTCATTTTTCATTTCTTGAACACTTTGGCTCAATTCCGAAAAATCTATTTTTGAATGAAAACTAATGTCTGACATAAATTTATCTATATATATTGTTTATTTTGATATTCTGTAAAAGTCTTCCAACACTTCGTCAAAAGACATAAAAGAAGCAAAATCACCCGATAGTGTCAATTCTCTATAATTAGCAAACAATTGTTCAACAGTCGCCAAATCGACTCTAGATTTAAGACTCAGCGATTTCACAAAGTCATCATCGATACGTTCCGTTTTCAAATAATATTTTTTACGCACAGTGTCCAGAAAGAAATTATATCGATATTCTGCTATCGATCTATAATCTTTATTGATGTAATAAAGGTTGCTGATTGTATCCAAAAACTCCACCGATGTGTTCGCCGGCGGTTTCACTACCGGAATAATACGTTGGCTGCGTTTCGATCTGAACAACATAAACAGTGCAAAGCCAATTAGCGTAACAATAAATGCCATTTTGAGCGGTGGATATCTTAAAATAACTTGAAATGGCGTATCTTTTCCGTAGTCGAACGGATATTCTTTTTGTGATTCGTCCCATATCACGCTACTGTTCCTTGGCAAATATGACAGGCATCGGAACGCATAATCATACTGTGCCGAATCCAACATAGTTACATTTGTAAATGCTACAGGATTGGTGTTTAGATAAAATTTTCCATCACCGTATTCCATTTCCACAAATGTTACATTCTCTTTATTTCCGGCATACCCCAAAATTCTACAATTATAGAGCGAATCTGGCAATTGCACAAAATATGAATTAAACATTATGGAAGAAAATTGATATGTTTTGTCCTTAACATCAGTCAGGTAGTGATTCGTTTTTATTGTATCTCGCTGTGATAACATCCATGGTGACAGACCATTATTCATGGTTAATGACAGACTGTCTGTCAGGTTTTGACCAAATTTCTCAGCCGATATAAATACATTTCCTCCAAAATAAACGAAATCCAACAAATAATCCAGATCGAGATTTTGAAGTTCAAACTCTTTGTTAATGAAAACATATACCGATGCACTATCAATATTATACGAAACACTGTCGTCATCTTCAATGTAAATCATATCCTGCAATTCATTATATGGCAACAGCCGGGTAGACCGCACTTTTCCCGTAGGAAAAACATCTTTCAACAAATGATATGGTATGTAAGTATCATATGGATTTTTCTGTATATTGACGAATGTTGGTGACCAATCTACCGGTTTATTTTTTTTCACAAGATAGAGTAAACCTACAAAAACCAGAGTAACCAATATAATATATATGATTGTTTTTTTATTTTTCATTGGCAATCATATCATTAAATTCTGACAATCGGGTAAAAGCAATATTGAACTCTTCGGCATCCAATTCTCTATCTCCATACCAAACATAATCGAAGATATACGTGTTTCGCAGAAAATATTTCCTGATATTTTCATCTTTGATCTCGTGCAGATAACTTAAGTTTGTCTTAGTCGGATTCCATAAAATCAAACCTTTGTCTGCCATCCGTTTCAATCCAAACAAATATGTATATCTTATTGCCAATCGGTAATTCTTCTCTGCTATAGCATCCATTATCAGCTTTTGCAAATTCAGGCTGTTACCATCCTCAAAGTCAAGATCAATACCTTCTATTGAAGATTGGATCTTCTCTTTCCCTAAAATGGCTCTGAAATTGACACCTAAAAGCCGCAGAATAACATATACAAGCAATGCTACGATGATTGCAATGCCTGCATATTTTATCACTTGCAGAAAGGTGCTGAATCCTTGGCTATTAATAGTACCATCCGGAAAGAAAGATTTTATCCAATCAAAAAACATTTCCAACAATGAACGGGGATCAATTAGCTGGTTGTAATCAAATGCACTGTCTTTTCTAAATTCATCTATTTTTTCTTTTGACGGTACACGCCAATCTACTTGTTCGGCTCTTTGCTCAACAGATGTGCTGTCGACAATGTCTGCCTGAACATTCACAACCAAGCAGATAAAGAAAAAGAATATAGATAGTCGTTTTATCAAGACTCGGATAAGCTAATATTCGTTTTTTTATGTAAACGAAATGGATAAATAAAAAAATAAAATAAAATGAATGCTGCTGACACAATTATGATTGACAGTTTGATTGCAATATGCATCTCAGTCAAACGTGTTAAAAAACTTTCTATAAAACCGGCCACAATGAATACCGGAATCAGTCCGAAAACAATCTTTAGTGCATCTTTTGCAGCTTTCACTAAAGAAACCTTCCGCGAATAGCTACCCGGAAAAAGAATACTGTTTCCCAATACAAACCCTGCACCTCCGGCTATGATAATTGCCGATATTTCGAGGGTTCCATGCAACCAAACGGCCATAGAAGACATGAATAACAGTCCGTTTTTATAGAAAAAAGCCTGAAAGACTCCAAGCATTACACCATTATAAATTAAAATATATGCTGTACCTATTGACAAAAAAATACCATAAATAAATGCAAAAAAAGCGACTTTGATATTGTTTATGGTTATACCAACAAACATGGAACCCGAGTCTGCCTGTTTATACACAGCCATAGGATCGTTGTTTGCAATATTATCATTCGTCATGTTCACATACTCTTGTGAAATAATAGATGCCGCAAAAGTATTTTCTTTCATCATGGAAAATATACCTATACCCATTGACAACACAAAGAGAATGAATGAATAGACGATGTATTTTCGTCTTTCATACATTATGGTAGGCAATTCAAACAACCAAAAACGTTTAAATCTACCCTTCTCTTTTCTACGGTGCTGGTATATCTGAGAAAAATATTTAGATGTGAGTTGATTAAGATACCTTTCTGTATTTGATTTCGGATAAAATGTACGGGCATAAGATAAATCATCTGTCAACTCAATGAAATTATCTGCCAATTCTTTAGCAGAAATATCATTTTGGGTTTCTCCATCTATGCGTTCCCATTTCTCTCTATTTTCTTTAATAAATGCAGCTTCTCTCATTCACCTCACTCTCACCTATAGTTTGTGAGATGCAAATATAATATTCTTGTTAAAATATTTTAGGATAATCATCTAAATATTTCTAATTTTGGCACAAATATTAATCAGCTTAACAAAAATGGCCGTACAAATAGAAACTACACAGAATGTTGTGATAGAACAAGAACCCGCAGGATTGGGGCTTCGAACCGCAGGTTATGCCATAGACATCGTCATTTTGAGTCTATGGTGTGGACTGATGATTTACATATTGATCAGTAATGAATACAAGATCAGCAGTTCCGCATTGAATATAGCCATGATCGGGCTAGTTGTGATACCGTTCTTTTTCTACGATCTATTATTTGAACTTTTCAATAATGGACAAAGCCCTGCCAAAATGATTTTGGGCATAAAGGTTGTAAATCTTGATGGAACCAAGCCTTCGTTTGGAAATTTATTTCTAAGATGGCTGTTCAGACCCATAGATTTTATGGTCACAAACTATATTCTGGCCTTAATTATGGTGCTCACTACCAAAAATCAACAACGGTTGGGTGATTACGTGGCAGGGACAACAGTCATCAATCTACGTGCGGCAAAGAGAGACAAGGATTTGAGTATCTCCGATCTGACCTTTCCCGAGAATTATCAGGTTACTTTTCCTGACATATTAGTCAAGCTAACTGATAAAGATATTCGCGCCATAGAAGCTGTTATAAATGATATTCACTTCAACGAACCTCTGATAGATAGATTTGCATACAGAGTGAAAGACATGACAGGTTACACATCTACGGATTCCAATACTCTTTTTCTCAGAAAGATTGTAAAAGACTACCGATATTTGTCTTTGCTATGAACATATATTGAAAGCAAAAAAGAAGCTCCAACTCAGAATAATTTCTGAATTGGAGCTTTTTATATAAGGGCTGCTGTTTAGTGACAACTGCAACCCGAACCACAACCGCACGAATCTTCAACTTCTTCTTTATCTCCACAATCACAACTACCGCATCCACATCCGCCACCTTGAGGTGCAAATAATGCAGCTATTTCTTCTGCAGAAGCATCTCTAACACCGATTACTTTACCGATGAAATGCAATGTCTCGCCAGCCAATGGATGATTAAAGTCCATAGTTACAACATCGTCTTTGACAGACACAACCGATCCATTTAACCTGTTTCCACTTGCATCCATCATTGGAACAGTGTTACCTTCAAATATTACTTTTTCATCCATCACACCATCGCTTTCAAAAATATTTCGAGGCAAGTCTACCACATGCTCATCATCATATTCTCCGTATGCTTCATCGGGTGTCAACGTGAAATCGAAAGTACCACCTTCTTCCAGGTCGGACAAGTTCTTTTCGAACGCTTCAAGCATCGAATTTGTTCCATAGATAAACTCTAGAGGTTGCTCAGGAGTTGCTCTTTCCATCAATTCTTGCTCTTCACCTACATTGAGATCATATGTTACAGTGACAAATTTATTTGTTGAGATTTTCATTTTTTTTGATATTTAATTAATAAAATTTTTATTTCTTCAAGCAATTGCAATAACTATGCCGCATTTAGTAAATGGAACAAACATAAGATGTATTTGTTTATTTATTAACAGCTATATTTAAATTATTTAATGCTTTTTCTAAAACAAGGCGTGATGTTCCAACATTCATTCTCATAAATCCCATACCACCATCACCAAACATGGCACCATCATTTAATGCAAGTTTGGCTTCGTTCACAAATAATGAAACCAGTTCTTTCTGAGTTAAATTCAAATCTCTGCAATCCAGCCAGACAAGAAAAGATGCTTGCGGTCTGATCACTTTTATCTGAGGTATTTTATTTTTGAGATACTCATCTACCCAGCAGATATTCTCCCAGATATATTTTTTTACTTGAATAAGCCACTCTTCACCTGTCTGATAAGCTACTTTTGCAGCAAGGTATGCAAACAAATCAGCCTCGTCAAGCTCACTGCTAACAAGATAGTCATAGAATTTCTTCCTGATTTCATCATTCGGAACAACTGCATAGGAACTCACAATGCCCGCAATGTTAAAAGTCTTGCTGGGAGCTTTCAGTGTTATGCTGTTCATTGCAGCTTTCTGCGAAACACTCGCAAAAGGAATATATTGGTGTGGCGCAAATGCCAGATCGCAATGAATTTCGTCTGCAATAACAAGTATATTGTTCTCATAGCATATATCAGCAATGTCTGACAATTCGTCTTGTGCCCAAACTCGCCCTGCTGGATTATGAGGATTACACAGAATCAATACTTTACAATCCGAGGTTATTCTAGATTTTAAATCATCCAAATCCATTTTATATTGACCGCTATCCAGAATCAATTGATTGTATACAAGACCTCTGTGATGCAATGTCGGAATTATTCGGAATGGATGATAGACTGGAGGTTGGATAATTACCCTATCTTCTTTTCTTGTGAAACAGTCGATCACGAAAGCAATTCCCTTCACCACACCGGGTATATAACTGATCCACTCTTGTCTGATATCCCAATTGTAATGTTTTTTCTCCCAATTTATTATCGAATCATAATATTCCTGATCGGCACGAGTATATCCGAAAATTCCATGCTTCGCCCGTTCAATCAATGCTTCGGAAATAGTTGGAGGTGATAAGAAATCCATATCTGCCACCCAAAGAGGAATGAGATCTTCACGCCCATACCTCGCTTTCAAGACATCTGTTTTAAGAGCATTTGTCCCTCTACGATCAATTATTTTATCAAAGTCAAAAGTAGTCATAAAAATAAACAGGATAATAGTATAAAAAACGAGGCAAAGTTACATTTTTGTCCCCTTGAGTCCTAAAAATTAAACTTATTTATAATTATCTGCACCTACGCCTGAATTCAGCACAGACAATCGCAGTAGCAATAGCTACATTCAGAGATTCGGATGTTATTCTTCCTGATGGATAATTGGGTATGAAAAGCCGGTTATTAATATAACTCTTGATATTATCACTTATTCCGTTCCCTTCATTTCCCATCACAATTATTCCATTTGTGGTTATGGTTTGGTCATACATATCTTCACTATCGAGAAAAGTCCCGTAAATGGGCAACTGTTGTCTGGAAGATAAAAAACCAGCTAAATCTACATAATGTACTTTTACACGTGCAATAGCTCCCATAGTTGCTTGTACTGTTTTGGGATTATATAAGTCAACGGTATTTTCGGAACAAAAAATATTTTCTATTCCATACCAATCCGCAAGTCTTACAATTGTACCCAGATTGCCGGGATCTTGAATATCATCAAGAGCCAGACTCAATTGCGAATCTATATCAGGAATATCATAATTCGGTTGAAAAAAAACGCCTAGTGCATTCTGAGGATTTTTGACAAACGAAACACGTTCCAATTCGTTGTCTTTTACTTCAATAATTTCATCAATTTTCATTGACATATCCAAGCCTTTGAGAAAGGTGTCATCGGCGACTAACAGTTGGCAATGCATACTATTAAGCAGATCTGCAACCATTTTATCGCCTTCTGCAACAAAAGTGCCAAATTCTTTTCTTCCTTTTTTATCCTTTAATGATTGGATATATTTGAGTTTATTCTTAGATAATGTCATCAACAAATATTGTAACTGATGTTAAATCGTTTTCTTTTGAAACAAAACTACAAAAAAGAAGCAATTAAATTTCTATTTTTGTATCTCAAAAAATTAATAAATAGCGATATTGTCATCAGAGAAAAGCAAATATAGGATATACATCCACAGATATATTATCACGGTCTGCATCATATTCATAACATCATGCAGTACAACAAAATATGTTCCCGAAGGAGAATACTTGCTTTCTTCCGTTTCTATTAAAACGGATAATAATAAAATTTCGACTCTGGATCTGGAACCATATATAAAACAAAAAGCAAACTTCAAGACTTTCGAAATATTCAGGCTTCCGCTCTATGTTTATAACCTATCAGGGCGTGATACTACGAAATGGTATAACAAAATCTTGAAGAATGGTGGTGAACCGCCCGTTATATACGATTCTGCTATGGTTGACAAATCTGTCAAGGAATTGGAGCAAAATCTATTAAACATAGGTTATCCGAGAGCAACAGTCACACCGCAAGTCATATACAATAAAAATAAAGTTAAAGTCAAATATCTGATAAAAACAGGAGAGCCATATATTATCAACGATTATAGCATAAACTTACCCGATTCTGTCTTTCAGGAAGAAATGTATTCAGACTCAAATTTTGTTGTGCTTAACAACAAAAGTAATATAAAGGATAGTGTTGTCAACATAAATAATTTTCTGAAATTAAATACTCTAATAAAGCCGAAATCAATTTTCAATCCGAATGTTTTGGATGAAGAACGGGGGCGCATTACCTCTGTTTTCAAGAACTCAGGTTTTTATCAATTCAACAAAGCATATATAGGATTCATTGCAGACACTACTTTGTCCAACAATAAAGTAGATCTGGAATTGACCATCCTCCCACGTATGTTGAAAACACCCGATCAAAAAATCATAGAAACCCCTCACTTGCAATATTCCGTAAAAGATATTTTCATCTATGTTGATTATGACCCACTGACTGATAATGATTTATCCAAATATCAATCATCAGAGGTATTCAGTGGCGAAGGTTATTCAGTCATTTATGGAAAGCGTGGAAAATACATAAAACCGGAAGTTATACTCAATAATTGCTACATTCTGCCCGGTACATTGTATAATGAAAATACTGCAAATTTGACCTATACTACCCTATCACAGCTACAAATACTCAAAAATGTAAATATTAGTTTTGTCGAAACTGATTCATTACAATTGAATTGCATAATAACCTGCGTACCGGACAAGAAACAAGGATTCTCTGCTGAAGTTGAAGGAACTAATTCTGCCGGCTATTTTGGCATCGGTGCAGGGCTCGGATATTTGCACCGGAATATATTTAAAGGTTCCGAGCAATTCAACATAAAACTACATGGCGCTTATGAAGCCATAACACCTAATTTTTCAAATTTCGACAAAAATTATTTTGAAGCAGGAGGAGAAACATCACTCACATTTCCCCGTTTTATAAACCCATTCCTCACATACAGTCTTAAGCGGAGACTTCATGCATCGACGCAGATAACAACAAATTATAGCTTCCAGCGCAGACCTGATTTTTTTACCAGAACCATTCTTTCGGGAGGTATAAAATATATCTGGAATGCCAGAAAAAGTAATTCAATAAAACATTCTCTCGATCTGCTCGATATAAGTTACGTACACTTGCCATACACCAATAAAAGCTTTCTCGATTCTTTAACAAATGAAGCTCGAATCTACAGTTTTCAGGATCAATTTATAGTGAGTGCCGGCTATACCTATTACAACAGCAATTACAATCCTCTAGTAAAAAATCCAACCCGAATTCAGACTATCAGAGCTTCTGTTGAAACTGCCGGAAATGCCTTAGCTCTCATAGCTGCTGCATCCGGTATTAAAAATGACGCTGATGGCTCAAAAAAAATATTGAACACAACCTTCTCTCAATATGTAAGAGGTACAATAGATTTCAGCAGGACATTGCAGTTGGATGAAAAAAATTCTTTTGCTTGGCGGCTCGGAGGAGGCATTGCTTATCCTTATGGGAACAGTAAACTGATACCGATACAAAAACGTTTTTTCTCAGGCGGAGCAAATAGTGTCAGAGGATGGGGCATCAGGGAACTAGGACCCGGATCGTATTATAGTCCCGATGCAAATTTCTATTTCCATTCGGGAGATATTCGTTTTGATGCAAATGCCGAATACCGGAGCAAGATATTCTGGATAATAGAGCTTGCTGCATTCGTTGATGCTGGAAATATCTGGACTGTGAAAGAATATAAGGGACAAGAAGGTGGAAGTTTCAAGATTGATTCTTTCTACAAACAAATAGCTTCATCTCTGGGATTTGGACTTCGCCTCGATTTTAATTTTGTGCTAATCCGCCTCGATTGTGGATGGAAGATTTATGATCCTGCTAATAGATATACGATAGACAGTTTAGGAGCCAAAGTTTATGAAAGCAGTAAATCTCACTGGCCTATACTGAAACCATTTGATGTCAAAAAAAATACGGCCTGGCATATTGCTGTGGGGTATCCTTTCTGATAATATTTCTTATATTTGTATCTAAACTTTTCTTATTTTTATGTTATGAATCAGCCTTTAGCAGAGCGCTTGCGCCCCCGTAGTCTGGATGAGTATATAGGACAGGAACATCTTGTTGGTCAAGATGCTATATTACGCAAGATGATAGAATCAGGAAGGGTTGCATCTTTTTTGTTATGGGGCCCGCCTGGAGTTGGAAAAACCACACTTGCACAAATAATAGCCAATACATTAGACACACCTTTCTACGCACTTAGTGCCATAAATGCAGGTGTCAAAGAGGTTCGTGAAATTATAGATACAGCAAAAAAAAGTAATTTCTTTAACTCGACAAAAACGCCTGTTCTTTTTATTGATGAGATTCACCGTTTCAGCAAATCACAACAAGATTCATTATTGAATGCCGTTGAAACAGGTGTCATCACACTGATTGGCGCAACAACCGAGAATCCTTCATTCGAAGTGATCCGACCGTTGCTTTCACGATGTCAGGTATATGTACTAAAATCATTGGATAAAAAAGACCTGCTGAAACTGATTGATAGAGCATTGACTCAGGATATCATTCTCAAAGAAAAAAATATACAGATTGACGAAACTGATGCCATTATTCGTTTTTCGGGTGGAGATGCCCGAAAATTACTTAATATTTTAGATTTAGTAATATCTGCTGATACAAGTGATAAGATAATAATTAATGACCAGACTGTAACCGAAAGATTACAGGAAAACCCTGCTGCATATGACAAAGGAGGTGAAATGCATTATGATATTATTTCAGCTTTTATCAAATCAATCAGAGGCAGTGATCCTGATGCTGCCGTCTATTGGTTAGCGAGAATGGTAGCCGGAGGTGAAGATCCTAAATTTATTGCACGCAGGCTTGTAATTTCGGCATCGGAAGATATTGGGTTAGCCAATCCGAATGCACTTCTTCTAGCAAACACTTGCTTCGATAGTTTGCAAAAAATAGGTTGGCCCGAAGGCCGTATCATTTTGGCAGAAACAACCGTATATCTGGCAACTTCTCCTAAAAGCAATTCTGCTTATCTTTCCATCGATAAAGCATTAGCTTTGGTCGAAAAAACCGGTAATTTGCCCGTTCCTTTGCATCTCCGTAATGCTCCTACCAAGTTGATGAAAGAACTCGATTATGGGAAAGACTATAAATATGCTCACGATTTTGAAAATAACTTTGTGGATCAAGACTATTTGCCACAGGAACTCAAGAATACAAAATTGTGGGAACCTCAAAACAATGCCGCAGAAAATAAAACCCTCGAGCATATGAAGAAGCTATGGAAGAATAAATATTAATCTCCTTTTTTCAGAGTTTCCAGAACTTTTTGCACCGACCCGTATTTTACGAGTAACATCTCTGCCTGATCATATTCCAAACCTAGTTCTTCCGAAAGCATCCGTGCACCACGATCCACTAACTTGGCATTGGAAAGTTGCATATTTACCATCCTATTGCCTTTCACACGTCCAAGTTTAATCATTGTGGCAGTAGAAATCATATTAAGTACCATTTTTTGAGCTGTGCCAGATTTCATTCTGGAACTTCCTGTCACAAATTCAGAACCAACTACGACTTCTATCGGAATATCTGCATTGGCAGATAATGGGGAGTTAGGATTAGAAGAAATAGAACCTGTTAAAATATTATGCTCTCTTGCAGTTTTTAGTGCTGCTACCACATAAGGCGTTGTGCCTGAAGCAGCAATCCCGATCACAACATCTTTATCATTGATTTCGTATTGGACTAAATCATTCCAACCCTGATTTACATTATCTTCTGCTTTTTCAACCGGATTGCGAAGAGCTTTATCTCCTCCGGCAATTATACCTATAACAGTATTAGGCATGCCAAATGTAGGTGGAATCTCTGAAGCATCAAGCACTCCTAAACGCCCGCTCGTACCAGCACCAATATAAAATAACCGTCCTCCGTTCAACATTCGGACGACTATTTGTGTCACCAATTTCTCGATTTGAGGGATAACCTTTTGCACTGCAACAGCTACCTTCTGATCTTCAAAATTTATATCGGTTAACAACTCTCCTACCGATTTATTTTCCAAATCATCGTATAGAGACGGTTGTTCCGTTATTTTTGTGAATGTCATTTCAGTCTTGGGTGTGATAGTCGAGCAGCCCGTCCATCGGAGATTGTAATATTAGGCTTATTTTAAGGCCATATTCATTTGCCACTTCCTCCAAAAAATTCTGATAATAGAATGCAATTGAACCCGTAAACGTCAGTTTTGCATCGCGGTAGTTATCATATTTTACAATATTGAAATCGAAGAATTGTCTGAAACAGTTTTTTATAATGTCCCTGATTTCAGGAACATCCAAATTTTCTAATAAAAATGGAGAAGCACTCGCCAAAAAACGGCTTGCCAAGGGTTGTTTATATATTTTGTCCAGAATTATCTCCGTATTGAGTTGATATTGTTTCAAGAATTTTTCTACTATATCTTTCGGAATATGTTTTTTGAAACATGCCCGCATAAAATCTTTTCCTAAAGCGGAACCACTGCCCAAATCGTCCAAAATATAACCTAAAGATGTGATATTCTCAACGATTTCTTTCCCATCATAATAACATGAATTGGAACCTGTACCTAAGATGCAAGCTATGCCGGACTCGTCTTTGAGAAGGGAACGAGCTGCAGCAACCAAATCACTGCCAACTTCGATTGTGGAACATTTAACACTCAATGATATAGCTTTGCGAACATCTTCTTTTTTGTCAAATTCACAACCTGCACCATAGAAATATACGCTGCCTATTGCATATTGTCTGATTTCGTTCATCAAGGACATTTCTATTTCGTAAGCAATGGAATCTATGGTCTGATGATATGGGTTGAGTCCTTTTGTAAAAACTTCTTTTATAACCTGTCCGCTCTTTTTATCTACTAAACACCATCGGGTTTTGCTCGAACCACTATCTGCTATTAGAATCATACTTTTTTCAATTTTTCTTGTTGGTGAAATTCTATTTTCTGTCCAGCTTTAATCTTTCCGCCATAGCTCTGCCTAAAGCAACACAAGCTTCATAATTTGACTGGCTCATAGATTGCTTCATTTCTACTGACGTGCCAATGACTTCAAAGGTCGTACTTTCTGCAAATTGAGCTAATCTTTTCACCGAAGCTCCCGCCCAAGTGAATGACCCGAAATAGCTGAAGTAACGATTTTTCATATCCCTGTTTTCGATCTTAGATAGGAGATATTCCACATTCGGATATAGTTTGTTGTTGTATGTTGGAGATCCAACGATCAATCCTTTGTACTTAAAAATATCCCGGATGATATAAGAATCTGAACGTTTGGATACGTTGTGTATGACTACTTCTTTTATTCCTTGCACAGCCAGTTCGTGTGCAATTACCTCTGCCATCTGTTCCGTATTTCCATACATACTGCCATAGGCAATAACTACACCTTCATCTCCTTCATATTTGCTCAATTTGTCATAGATGGAAATGACTTTATTTATTTGTTCAGGAATAGTCCAAACCGGACCATGTGTGGAACAAATATAATTGATCTCCAACTTGCTGAGTTTAGCTAACGCTTTTTGAACAGGTGAACCAAATTTGCCTACAACATTAGAATAGTAACGTATCATTTCGTCATAATACCTTTCGGGATGCAACTGTGCATCAGTAATACCTCCATCGATTGTGCCAAAAGTACCGAAAGCATCACCTGAAAATATTATTTTGTCAGTAGACTCGTAAGTCATCATCGTCTCAGGCCAGTGTACCATCGGTGTAAGGTTGAAAACCAGATTGTGCTTACCCAAAGGCAATTGTTCGCCGTCTTCTATGATCATAACATTGTCTGTTATACCATAAAAACCTTGCACCATATCAGCTGTACGCTTGTTTCCCACAATTTTAACATGCGGGTAACGGGATCTCAACAATCCTAATGAACCAGAGTGATCCGGCTCCATATGATTGATAATCAGATAGTCTAATGAACTACCATCCAAAGCTACATCTAATTTTTGAAAGAAAATATCTGAATAGCAAATATCAACAGTATCAAATAACGCGTTTTTTTCATCTTTAATCAGATAAGAATTATACGAAACCCCCTTGGGCAGCGGCCATAGATTTTCAAACAATTCTTTAGTGCGGTCATTAACCCCCAAGTAGTATAGGTCTTCTTTTATCTGTATTGGTTTAAGCATATGTAAATTTTATTTTTTGATCTCTTGTTTCACCGGTTTTGTTTTCAAGGCATTCCAGACAAGCCATATTCCCCATATGACAAATGGAAGGCTCAACAACTGTCCCATGTCCATGCCTATGTTTGCTCTCATCTGCAATTCAAATGGTTCCTGAACGTTTTTCAAATATTCGAGGAAAAAACGTGATAAGAATATTCCGATAAGGCAAATTCCTAATATAAGCCCTTGTTTTTCTTTTGCATTGGTTCTCCAGTACATATACATTGCAACGGCAAATATAGAAATATAGATCAGGGCTTCATATATCTGTGTTGGGTGACACGGCAAAGCTCCTGCGCCTCCTTCGGCAATTGGTTTCCACCAATTACTGTCCCTCACAAATCTAAAGCCCCAAGGCAGGTCGGTTGTATAACCATATATCTCTGAGTTCATAAGATTTCCCAGCCGAATGAAAGTAGCCGTTAATCCAGCTGCAACTATCAATCTATCCAAAACCCACAAAACCGACTGTTTTGTTTTTCGATGATAAAGCAAAACTGCAATAATAATACCTAATGTTCCGCCATGACTGGCAAGACCACCTTCCCATATTTTAAGAATTTCTATAGGATGACTTAAATAATAGTCCGGATTGTAGAATAGACAATGCCCCAATCTTGCTCCGGCAATAACCCCGATAAAAACATACCAGAATAACTTGTTGAACCAATTTTCAGGCACTTTTTCATGTTTATAGATTCTTTCAACAAGTAGCACTGCTAATAACAATCCAATAGCCCAGCAAAGCCCATACCATCTGATTTCTCGACCAAAAAGGTTAAATAGTTCAGGATTAACATCCCAAGTTATATATGCTAACATATTCTCGACTAATATTTGAAAATTATTTCTGTCTATTTTCGACAACAAATATATAGAAAATAATAATGTTATCGCAAACAAAATATATTTTATCCACTCTGAATATGTTATATATAAACATTTTTTGGTACAATCAGCCTAAAATATTGAAACAAAAAAGAATGTTTTACAATATATTTTCTTTGTTAAAAAAGTTACTATCTTTATATCGGATGAACAATTACACGTATTTTCAAAGCTTTCAAAAACATAATATAATAGATGGGTTACTTGAAATTTGATAAAACCAGAATGGTAAACCTAGAGTATTCTCTAAACAGGGAAATACTCCGTACGAATAGAAAAGGTGCTTATCATTGCACCACCCTTGTTGAGTGCAATACTCGCAAGCAACACGGTCTATTGGTAATGCCTGTGCCAGCCATAGATGATCTAAATCATGTATTACTCTCATCATTCGACGAAACAGTTATTCAACGTGGTGCCGAATTCAATTTAGGTATCCACAAATACGATGGCGACAATTACAGTCCAATGGGACATAAATATATCCGTGAATTTGATTGTGAATCATGCCCTAAAACGATATATCGGGTAGGTGGTGTCGTTCTCTCAAAAGAAAAACTTTTTTCTCTGGAAGAAAACAATATTCTCATCCGTTATAAATTGATAGATGCACACTCTCCCACTACATTGCGTTTCAAGCCATTCCTTGCTTTCAGAGGTATCAACGAAGTGACACAGGAAAATTACCGGGCAAATACTTCATATAATGAAATTGATCATGGTATAAGTTCATGCCTGTATGAAAACTATCCAAACCTGTATATGCAATTCAGTAAGAAAAACTCTTTCATTAGTGATCCGAACTGGAATCGAGGAATTGAATATAAACAGGATATGGAAGACGGATTACCGTATAAAGAAGATCTATTCGTTCCCGGATATTTTGAAATGGAGATACAGAAAGGTGAAACGATCATTTTCTCGGCAAGTGATAAGATTGTTGATCCTGACCAATTAGTTATGAATTTTGAAAATGAAGTGAAGAAAAGGACTCCCCGGTCTTCATTCTATAACTGTTTAAAAAATTCGGCTCATCAATTTTATCTTCGTCCAAACAAAGACGAATTATATTTACTCGAGGGTTACCCTTGGTTTAAGGTAGATGCAAGGGCTCAGTTTTCTTCTCTTCCGGGACTTACAGTTGGTATGGGAAAAGATAGTGCTTTCGAAGAAGTTATGGATACAATGCTGCCAAAGATGTATCAATTCATGAACAATGAATTGCCAGCCGATATTCCCTATGTGAAGGGATTGGACGAGCCGGATGTGTTTCTATGGGCGATCTGGGCACTACAACGCTATGCAAAAAGCCATCAAGACTCCGTTTTGAATAAATATACCCAGTTTATTAATGATTGTATAGTATATATACAAGAGAATAAACATCCAAGACTAAAAATTGCAGAAAATAAGCTTTTGTTGTGTTATGGACAAGAGAAACCAGTCAGCTGGATGAATACAACAAACATCCCCGGAAATCCAATCACTCCACGCACCGGTTTTCTGGTAGATTTCAATGCTTTATGGTATAATGCCGTCATGTTCAACCTTGAAATTGCAGAACTGAAAAAATCGAAAAAGATAATCAAAGAAATGACAGCACTCGGAAATACAGTAAAAGAGTCATTTCTTGAAACTTTTATAAATAGTGCCGGATACCTGTTTGATTATGTAGATCATGAATATCCAAACTGGTGCGTGAGACCTAACATGATCTATGCAGTGTCTCTGGAGTATTCTCCTCTTTCGAGACGTTTAGGAAAATCTATTTTGGATATGGTAACTAAAGAATTGCTCACGCCCAAAGGATTGAGAACGTTGAGTCCTAAAAGTGAAGGATATCAGCCATATTACACCGGTAGCATTGTAAATAAAGATTATGCTTATTCAAATGGAACTGCATGGCCGGCATTGTTAAGTTCTTTCATCGAAGCATACATAAAAATACACAATAAAAGTGCACTTTCATTCATCGAAAGAATTTTGATAGGCATCGAGGAAGAAATGGCAAATAATTGCATCGGTTCATTATCACAACTATACGATGGTAATCCACCATATGTAGGCCGAGGAGCATTCTCCTATGCACCAAGCGTTGCCGGAATATTACGAACTATTTTTTTACAGAAAAAACTTGAACGTGAATTGGAAAATGAGTTTTAAACAAAGATATAATTATAAATCGCTATGAAGGCGTTAATGTTCGGATGGGAATTTCCGCCCCATATTCTAGGCGGATTAGGCACAGCAAGCTACGGACTGACCAGAGGCATGGCTGCGCAGCGCGATATGGACATTACATTCGTAATTCCCAAACCGTGGGGCGACGAAGATCAGAGTTTTTTGAAAGTGATCGGAGTCTGCAATACCCCCATTGTCTGGAAAGATGTGAACTTAGAGCACGTAAGAGCTAAATTTTCACCTTATATGAATCCTCAGGAATATTTCAATCTCAGGAATCATATTTATGCCGATTTCAGATATATGTATACAAACGAATTCGGATGTGTCGAATTTTCAGGCAAATATCCGAACAACTTGTTGGAAGAAATAAATAATTACTCGATAGTGTCAGGTGTTATTGCCAGAACTTATGAATATGATATCATCCATTCGCACGATTGGCTTACATATCCTGCCGGAATGCATGCGAAAAACGTGTCGGGCAAACCGCTTGTGTTGCACGTGCATGCCACAGATTATGATAGAAGCAGGGGAAGCGTAAATCCTCAAGTCTATGGTATAGAAAAAGACGGAATGGATCATGCCGATCATATAATTTGCGTGAGTGAACTCACACGGAAAACCGTTATAGAAAAATATTATCAAGATCCGCGTAAAGTCACAACGGTTCATAATGCCGTAGAGCCTTTAAGCCCCGAAATCGTGTCCATAAAACCCGA
>JBKECE010000196.1:0-2807 GCA_047974325.1 Dysgonomonas sp.
ACTCAGATTGTATAAACTTTTTAGCAGCATCAATCCAACCATTTTTCGGATTGGTACACTTGGACGACCTACTTCTGAAAAATACACTTCAAACTCTTTCTCTAAAGAGCTCCAGTCTATGGCCTGAGCCAACTTTACCAATTCGTGATTGGGATTGATAAAACTTACACGTGGTGTCACAAATATCTTCACTTGATGTGTTTCTGGTGTTTTGCCTCTCATATGCTTTGAATATTTTGCAGATATCTGATATAAATATACGAATTTTCTGCAATATATCAAAGAATTTTATCAATTTATTTCACTGATATTCATTATTTTATACCCTTTAACAGGGGCGACTAATTATTAATCCTTGCGAGAGCAATTTAATGATTTCAACAGCCCGCTCCGTCAAGTCAGGTGCGACAGTAAATTTATTTTCGGATTGGAAAAGATCGTACCTGAACAGGTTTTCTCCATTGTATATATCCAAAATTGCTTATCTAAGTATTTCAAAATCAATATTTTTCAGCAAATACCCGTTTGCTTTTTCTTTATGTAGATTTTCAACTAAAGTTTTGTCAGAGTAACCTGTTAAGACGATAACTTTGACTAATGAATTTATTTTCCGGATTTGTTTTAGTATCTCCAAACCGTTTTCGTTCGTTTTTGTAAAATCTATATCAAGCAAAACAACATCGGGATTGTGTAATTCAATAAGATTTATGCCTACGGCTCCACTGATTGCGTATCCTACAACTGTAATTTGCGGGTCGTGGAAAAAAGAATGCACTAACCCGTCGATGAAAAGTTGATGGTCGTCAAGAATTAGTATTTTTATCATATCTTTAATTTACAGGTATGTTTATCATTACGGTAGTTCCTTTTGCAATTTGTGAATCGTAACTAATGGTTCCGCCTAAGAGTTGAATCCGTGTTGCAATATTATTCAATCCGAATTTTGTATGTTCAACTTTATTCAAATCAAAACCAACACCATTGTCAGCCACAGTGATATACAACATTTTATCATTGGCAATGATTTCAATTATCAATTTGTTTGCTTGGGCGTGTTTAATGCAATTGGTAGCCAGTTCCTGAATAATACTAAAAAGTTCGGTTTCTATAACCACATCCCAGTGTGTTTCTTCTTCAATTCCTATTTTTGAAAAACTTACATCCAATTTGTTTTCGTGTTGAATTTTTAAACACAAATTCTCTATTGCTTTCAGCAAGCCGTAATGTCTGAGTGCGTAAGGCAACAAATTATGAGAGATGTCGTGCACTTGCGAAATAATACTGTCTATATCGGCGATCAATGCTTTGTGTTTTTTTTGAAAAATGGGTTCTACAGCTCTTTTCAAAACTACGAGTCTGATATTCAGGGAATCGTGTAAATCTTGAGCTATTCTCTGCCGTTCGATTTGTTGTCCTTCAATAATCGCTTTGAGTTTTTTTGAGCGTTCGATTTCCAATTCCATAGTTCGCTCTATTACTTTCTGCTCAAAATTATCTTTGGCATCTCTTAATTCATCGGCTTGCCGCTGAATGATCTTTTGCTTGACAAAAGCGTTTCTGTGTGTGTATTCGTTGCTGTAAATGGATATGCAAACAACTGTGATGATTGATGAAAAAAGCGTTGTCGAATAGGTGAAGAATTCTGGATTCAGCAGGTGTACTCCTATTCCCCAAACGCATAAAAACACATAAGCCGCCAAAAATGTTGAATTTAGCAAAATAGCGAGTACAAACTTCAACCGTATAAACGAATTGATGGCTAAAACGATAAGCATAAGTCCAAGAAAGTATTCTGCCAGCCCTGCTGTATCTGTTGCGTTGTATAACAGTATGCGTTGGTTATAACTTAGTTCAACAATAAATGAATAGGCAAATAATGCTGCATAATGAATTTTACTGATCCATTTGAAATGTATCGTTAAACCAAAAACCAACGAAAGAAAAATCATTACGACAAACCATTTGGGATGATCCATATCATAAATGATAAGAAAAGACAAAAACATTAATGCACTTAGCACCGTAAACAAAATTGCCAAGGTTAGTTTTTTGTTTTTAAAATCAGCGGAGAATTCGGTCTCCATGTCTTTGTCGTGGAAACGCAGACTTAAAGAATTTAAATCAAGATTTAAAGGATTAAAAAGAATATGTATCAATTTTTTACTCATAAAATACATAGCTTTTAAGCGGTAAAGTTAACCTTCCCCTCTCCACGAATTAAAAAACCATAGGTTGGATTACGAATAGAATTTACAGGAATTTAGCCAAATATCGATTATAAAGAATTAAACTGAATATTCATTGAAATCACTCAAGAATGAAATTCTCCTCCGAATTGGACTTGTCCTTATGACGAGACAAATAGGGTGATTGCATTTCTTTAATTAGTTGACCTGTACTCTAACAAACTCAGCCAATTTAGTCAAAATGGCAACCTCAATAGCGATGGTGGATTCCCGGAAATTCTGGCAACAACATCAGGGAATCACACCTTATCTTCACCTCAAGGTGTTTTAGCTTGCCGTTTTCTTCTGTTGTGGGAAAGTAGGGGTTTGTGTGCAGCATTTTTTTTAACACGGCTGCACCGTGTCTATACTGATACCCAGGGACCTCCCATATCTTACGTCACTACTGTTCAAGGTCATTTCTATTATCTTCTTTTCTATGCCTTGTTCTCTTGCTTTATAGCGGGAATGTTGTCGGAAGTTTTTCTTGCAACTGTTGCAATGCCCATGTTCTTCTCCGTTAGGATGATGGTCATTCTTTACCAAATCCGGACTGTCACAATGGATACAGCTAATGGATTG
>JBKECE010000233.1:0-3926 GCA_047974325.1 Dysgonomonas sp.
TCCTCCCAACTGTCAGGAATTCCATCGCCATCACTATCATATGGAGAAGTTAATGAGACATAGATAGGCCAGCCTCCTACAGCGTTTTGTGTATCGATCAGACCGTTACTACTCCCATTTCCTCCGTCATTGATTGTAGCCTTTCCTTTTTTAACATCATTAATCACTCTCAGATCAGTTTTGTCGCGATGCAGTGATGCGCCTGAAAATTCAAGAACTTTTTTTAACGCTATGGTTGCTGTTTGAGTTGTTGTGTGATCTGATGTTTTTCCATTAATGGGCAAGGGCTCTTGGAGAAATTCACCTTTTTTCCCACCTTGACTTGATGGGACAACTCCATTTTCATTTTGTTTATTTATGTTGTTTGGATTTCCTTCAAAAAGATTTCCTTCTATATATAAGGTCGGATGACCAAAATCATGTATTTTACCATCTCCTTTTATGTCTTTACATAATCCGTAGGTTTGGATAAAATAGGTGGTTTTTTTACTTGTTGCAGGTCCCGGTTTGTAATAATTACTTATAAAATTAAATTTACCACCTTCTCCACCGTAACAATTGTTGCTTCCCCAATTGTAAATGACATTGTTCCGAAGATCTACATTACCACGATACTTGCTTTCCGGATAGTCTTCGTTATAAAGGAAAGGGTGATCTAATCTGGGATTCCGACTGTTGTGCGATGAGAGGAGGTTGTGATGAAACGATGCATTGTTTCCTCCCCATATTCCTCCATATCCATGCGATCCTTTTTGGTGAATTGAATTTTTTAGACTTTCAGAAATAAGACACCACTGCATCGTGAAATTTATGTTTCCGTAGAATGAAGCACATTCGTCAGTACTCCAACTCATTGAGCAATGATCAATGATTATATTTGATTGTCTTACGCCACCTACTGCGTCATCATTAACTTTCTGTTCATCGCCTAAACGAAATCGCAGATAACGGATAATAACATTGTCGGCACGAATAGCCAATGAATAATTTTTCAAACAGATACCATCACCGGGTGCGCTTTGACCGGCAATGGTGATATCTCCCGATATGATGTTCAATTTTGATTTTAGTTCAATAATACCGGATGTTTTAAATAAAATTATTCGTGGATATTTTTGATTGATTGCCCATCTCAATGTTCCTTCTGAACCATCGTCTGTTAATTTTGTTACGTATAGTGCTTTTCCTCCTCGCCCTCCTGAGGTGAACATACCTCCCCCTTCAGCCCCGGGAAAAGCTGGAACTTTTTCACATAGCGATTCATTCTTTATCGAAGTAACACTGAGAGGTAGCGACAAGAGAAAAATAAAAATACTTAATATGTGGAATCTTTGGTTCATATATTTCTTAAGAGAAGTTGATGATTTGTTGTAGCCCAAATACCGTTATTTTGCAAGCAAATATTGCGAAAGAGGATGTTTGCTTTTTTTAAGTTCCGAAGTAAATAAATATGAAAATTCTTTTGCCCCCTGAAGACACAAATGAGAGTTGTCTTTGCTCCCTTCGGGAAATCGTTCAGCCACTCCGGGAGCGACCCATAAATATAGTTTCTTGGATTCTTCCGGACCTAATTCTTCTACTTTTTGGTGCGTTAGTTCATTCATATCAATAACAGGAACATTCAATTCTTTTCCTACTTCTCTAATTGCATTGGGATAGTCGCCAAAAGTTTGAATCAACTTGCCATTATTGTCAAAACGTCTCCTCACAATTGGAGTAGCGAGTATTGGAATTGCTTTTCTGTCTCGAGTTTCTTGTATAAATAGCTTAAAATTGTATTTAAATGAAGTTTGCGGGTCTGTATACCTTCTTATGTCATCTTTTTTTTGGTCATTACCTCCAAATTGAATCAGAACATAATCTCCTGCCGATAGTTGATTACGCACAGCCTCCCATTTACCTTCATCAATATAACTTTTAGTACTACGACCTGATATCGCCATATTTTTAATAGTTATTTTGTTTACGTCAAAATAATCAGATAAACATTGTGCCCATCCTCTGCCGGGATCTCCCGGATCATCCAGAAGTACTCTATTATCTGACATCGATGAATCACCAATGGTAAATAATGTTGGTTTCTTTGTAGTATTCTTTACAGAGGCACAACTTACTACACCGAGTATAATCAGACTGTAGATGAATTTTTTACTTGTTTTCATGTGTGTAATTTTTGGTATTGTTATATTAATATAGTTAATTCATTATTTAGTTTTAGTAAAGTAATTTGAGCGATTTTTTTATCATATACTTGGTTGTACTGTTTCGTTTTCCTTTTCGTTTGAACCTTGTCATATATTGTCTTTTTCTGCCATTGAAACCTTCTGAAGTGTAAGTTTCGCTTTTATCTGAATGTGTTTCTCACTGGGATAAATTCTTCGTCACTCTCTTTCAATAGTCAGAACAACACGAGTTCGCTGAGATGTCTTTGTTCAGTTTCAGAGTTTTAGTCCTATTTTGGAGCTTCAGCCTCCACAGAACAAAAGAGATATGCTTTTTTTCTCAAGTCTCTCAATAGCAATTCAAGTCCAACAATAGTTTTTTTGACCCCATATACGTTTACATTTTATCGTATTTTTTTACAAAGAGAATAAAGCTATGTTAGCTCAACGATGTCAAATTTTTTCTAAACTAAAGACAACTCGAATACACGATTGATCATCCTCTTGAATGTCAAAGTTATTTACAGGGTGTTTTGTAAATAATTTTTCCATTAGCAATGGTTGTGCTTATATGAATATTATCATCAAATATGATAATGTCTGCGTCTTTGTTTTTTGCAATAGAACCTTTCTTATAATCAATTTTCATCATTTGAGCCGGCGTTAAGGTCATCATACGTACCGCGTCAAGCAGATTGACGCCTCCTTGTTGAATATACGTTCTAACAAGTCGGTCGGCTGTAGCGATACTACCTGCAAATGAGCTTCTATCTGGTAATTTAGCCACACCATCCTCAATAATTACAGGGACACCACCGGTTTTGCTTCCCAAGATTGAGGTGCTTGTGTTTTGTCCTGCAGCACGCATAGCGTCTGTTACCAACACAATATGCTCCGGACCTTTTATTTTGAACATCAGTTGTAATAGGGGTCCCGGAAGATGTACTCCATCAGCAATAGCTTCCACGTATAAGCTGTCCAGCATATAACCGGCTTCAATTACACCGGCATAGCGCAATGCGTTTTTCCGGGTAACAGAAGATGTGAGCGAGTAAAAGTGAGTAATACTGGTAAAGCCGGATTTATAAGCATTTACAGCTTCATCGTATAAAGCTGCGGTATGAGCCATAGACACCTGTATCCCACGTTTCTTGAGTTCCGCGACAAGTCCCATGACTCCGGGTAATTCGGGAGCTATACTCCATCGGGCAATTAGATCGCCTCCTTTTTCAAGAATTTTTTCATAATGAGCAGGTTCCGGATTCATAATGTAACGGGTATCTTGTCCTCCACTCATATGCAAATTTAAATATCCACCTTCGATGTGAATTCCTCCAAAAGTAGCACCGCTTTTGTTTTTTTGATTTGCAATTCTATAATTGTCAAACATTTTGAAAAGTGTTTCATCTGAGCATGATGCTGTCGTAGGATAGATAAGGGTTGTACCATGCTTTGCATGTAATTCTGCCACTTTAATCATATCTTCAGGGGTTTCATCCATAAAGTCGTACCCTCCACCTCCGTGACAGTGTGTTTCAATAAATCCGGGAGAAATATATTTTCCTTTGGCATTGATCATGATAGCACCGTCGAAATCAATTTCATCACAAGAAACATTAATCACTTTACCATTTTCAATAAGTACGCAACCATTTTCTATAATAGCATTTTCCGTAATTACTTTACCATTATAAATCTTAATTCTCATGTCGTTTTTTGCATTTAGTTCGACAAAAAATAATACTAACACTAATATAAGGATGT
>JBKECE010000243.1:0-4471 GCA_047974325.1 Dysgonomonas sp.
GTGAGCATGTCATGCACAATGGGTGTGGTGTCGATGGGGCAGAGAGTTAACGGTTCGAATCCGTAGAAATTGCCAAATTCGGTGGTCGCATTTTCTTTGGTGAGGATCAGGTTCTCGATGCGGATACCGTATTGATTGGCTCTGTATAAACCGGGTTCGTTAGATGTCACCATGCCGGGATGTAAAGGTGTGGGATTTTCTTCCGTACGGATGTTTTGAGGCCCTTCGTGCACATTCAGAAATGAGCCGATGCCGTGTCCTGTGCCGTGCAGATAGTTCAAGCCTTTTTCCCAAAGAGCTTTTCGTGCCAGAATGTCTATCTGGCTACCCCTTGTCCCTTCCGGAAACTGAGCGGTGGCAATTGCTATATGCCCTTTCAGCACCATGGTATAGTCTTCTTTCATCTGTTGCGAAAGCGGCCCAACGGCAATGGTACGCGTGATGTCGGTGGTTCCGTCCAGATATTGTGCTCCCGAGTCGATGAGCATGAGGCCTTCGGGTTTCACTGCTGCCGAACTCTCAGCTGTGACATGATAGTGAACGATGGCACCATTGCCGGCATATCCGGCAATGGTGTCGAAACTGTCGCCCACGAACATCGGATGTTTGCTGCGATAGGATGCCAGTGTATCCACAATGGAAAGCTCTGTGACGCCACCTTGTGGAATGGCTTTTTCCATCCACATCAAAAATTTGACCAACGCCACGCCGTCGCGCTGCATAGCATCGCGAAAACCGTTAATCTCAGCGTTGTTCTTGATGCTTTTCATCCAATCGGCGGGTGAAGGAACGTCTATGATCCTGCATTCTTTCGGAATTTTATTGAAGAGAGCAAAAGATATTTTAGCACCGTTGAGGCAGACGCTGGTTTGCTTATCGAGATTGGTAACATAGCTGTCTATTTTTTCGTACTCGGCAATCACGACACCTTCACTTTTCAGATAAGAAGCTACCTCAGAGGTCAATTTTCGGGGATTAACAAACAAAACGGTTTCTTTGGGCGACACGTAGGCATATGCGACTGCTACAGGATTGCAATGCACATCGTTGCCACGAATGTTGAAAATCCAGGCAATGGTGTCGAGTGAGGCAACGAGAAGTCCGTTTGCACTTTTTTCAGCAAGCACATTGTTCAGCCTTTTTATTTTGTCCGAGGTTCGTTCTCCGGCATACTTGAGCGGATGCTCAAACAAGACATTTTGAGGGATCTCCGGTCTGTCATTCCAGATGGAAGCAAAGGGATCGTAGCTGCTGATCAGGTGCAATCCTTTCAGGTTCAGTTTGTAGGTGAGGTCGAAAGCATCTTTGGCGGCATATACATTGCCGTCGATGCCTACGTTGCTTCCCCCGTCCAATTGCTCTGCCAACCATTTGTCTATGGATGGAGTGGTAGGCAATCCGTCACGAAACAGGTCGATACCCGTGTTTTCGAGCTGAGCTGCGGCTTGCAAAAAATAACGTGAGTCTGTCCATAGTCCGGCAGCGGTGAGGGTAACAACAACGGTTCCTGCCGATCCGGTGAACCCGCTTATCCACTCGCGTGAAGCCCAATGCGACGCAGGATATTCGCTCAGATGCGGATCTGTGCTTGGTATGATGAAAGCCTGAAGGTCTTTTTCTTCCATGAACTTCCGCAAGTCGGCAAGTCTTTCTTTTATTTTATTGTGCATGATATTGTGAATATTTTAGTGTAAAACAAAAATAGCCTCTGCGGGCTATTTTCTTTATGCGTTATTCATTTGACATGATCCTGTAAAAGTTGCACCCGGTTCAATTTCGATGATCTGGGTTTTCACATCTCCCAGCAACTTGGCCGTCGATCTGAGTATGACTATCTCCGAGCACTGGATATTACCGGTCACTTTTCCCATCAAATCCACATTGTGACATTCAATGTCGCCTGATACGGTTCCGTTATTTCCGATGATGATTTTACCACTGCTGATGATGTTACCTTCAATAGTTCCGTCTATGCGGATATCATCACCTGTCACTAAATTTCCGGTCAGTACTGTTCCCGCCGAAAGCACGTTGTGCATATTGCTGGGACTGGGAGGCGTCATTTCTTTTCTACTCATTGGTTTTGGCTATGTTACATTTTCTCTATGATGGCAATCTGTTTTGCTTTAGATAATAAATCAAGGAACAAATATAAAAAAAAAACATAGTTTTGTATCTTAATTTTATACAAGCTTTGTATTATGAAAAGTTTTATTTTGTTAGAAAACATAGAAATATATGCCCGGCACGGTGTGTTCAATCAGGAGACATTGGTGGGCAATACTTTTATAATCAATCTGAAAGCCGAGGTAGACTGTGAGGCCGCGTGCCTGAACGATGATCTGAATGCAACGGTCGACTATGGCGAGATCTATCGTGTTGTCGAAGAGGAAATGGCAACGCCATCCAAATTGCTCGAACATGTGGCATACAGGATTGTGAAGCGTCTCAAATCAGAGTTCAAGCAAATAAAAACGGTAGAATTGAAAATATCAAAGCTCAATCCACCTATAAAAGGGCAGATAGATTGTGCAAGTGTATTGCTCTATGATTAAATGTAATGCATTTATAATCAATTGATTATACTAATAATTTGAACGTCTGTGCATTTTTAACGTACCTTAACTGAAAAGTAAGCATACGTCAACAGGCGGGTAGTAGAATTAACAATTTTGTAAGGATGAGAAAACTGAAAATAACAGAGTTGAACCGGATTTCGGTCGAAGAATTTAAAGATAGCCCTAAAATTCCGCTTATTGTGGTTCTGGACAATATCCGCAGTCTGAATAACATCGGGTCAGTGTTCCGCACATCCGACGCTTTTTTGGTTCAGGCCATCTATTTGTGTGGAATAACCGCTACACCTCCTCATGCCGAAATACATAAAACGGCTCTGGGTGCAGAAAAATCGGTCGATTGGAAATACTTCACCGATGCCAAAGACGCTGTGGAAGAGTTGAAGCAAAATGATTATTTTGTCTATGCCGTGGAGCAGGTGGAGAACAGTGTAAAGCTGGATTCGCTCACGCTGGACAAGACTTCAAAATATGCTGTTGTGCTGGGCAATGAGGTGAAAGGTGTGCAACAGGAAGTGGTGGATATGTGCGATTCCACACTTGAAATTCCTCAATGGGGCACAAAGCATTCACTGAATGTCTCTATCACGGCCGGAATTGTCATTTGGGATTTTTTTAAATTGCTGAGGTGATTTTTAACTTTTATGAGGTGTGATATATAGCACATTCTACAGACTAATAAATAAGAAAGACAAATTAAAAAAAAGTGCAAAGAAAGGAACAAGAGAAAGATTTTATGGACATGATTCGTCAAAACGAACGGATCATATTCAAAATCACTTCCTTTTATGCAAATGAAGAACAATCTATCAATGACCTGTATCAGGAAGTTGTGATCAATTTGTGGAAAGCCTATCCCAATTTTAGAGGCGATTGCAAGCAATCTACATGGATCTACCGGATAGCACTCAACACATGCGTCACATTTTTCAGAAGGAATAAGAATAAGCTGTCGTATGTTGATATAACGATGGATCTTCCCGATATTCCGGAGGATGGTGATGATATAAAGACGCTCTATAGGCTAATAAACAAGTTGGGAAAAATAGAGAAAGCTCTGGTGCTATTGTATCTGGACGAGAAACCGTATAAAGAAATTGCCGAAATCACAGGGTTGTCTGCAACCAACGTAGCTACAAAACTAGGTAGGATAAAAGAAAAACTGAGAAAAATGACGAACGAGTAAAAGCCATAATATGGATTTAGACAGCATAAAACTGAAATGGAACGAGATAGATGCAATGCCACCTGTCATTAGCGAGGATAAAATAAGGCAGATGCTCAATAATAAGAGCAAAGGCGCATTGAACAGGCTCATCAGGCTGGAAACAATTTTTCTGGTCACCTCCACTCTGTGTATCTTTATTCCCTTCATACACAACTATTTTTTCTCCGAAAAGCTGGGCTACACCTTTGCTCTCAAGATATTCTATATTTCGGCCTGCATATTCTTCATATTCTGGCAATTGTTCAAACTGAGGCATCTCAAGCGGATGAATTTCGACCAGCAAGATGTTTTGACTAGTTTTAAGCAGATATTGAGATACAGGCGATACATCATCTTCGAGATATTCGGCGGATTTTTGTTTGCCATTCTCTTCACGTTTTTTTTCGGGATGAATATTATAACTCTCATACCCGAAGAGGGAAAACTGTTTTTTATCATTTACATTATTTTTATCACTGCCATCATATTGGTTATCTTACTTATTTTTTATAAACTTACATATCAGAAACAAATACAAAAAATTAAAAACGCGTTTGAAGAAATAGAAGATTTTGAAAACAGCTAGTATCTGGCTCTTCTTTTTAACCAAAGATTTACAATCTCTTAATCATGTTGTTGTGCATAATTCTTTCTTTTGAGAACTAATTAAAAAAACAAAAAAACAGAT
>JBKECE010000052.1:0-26806 GCA_047974325.1 Dysgonomonas sp.
GACAGATCGTATTGTGGGCATTTCCCGCAATAGAATACAGCAAGCTGCAGAGGCAGATTGTATCTTGGTGAATGAAAAACCTGTGAAGTCTAATTACAGAGTGAAGCCTCTTGATGTTGTATCCATCGTGATGGATCGTCCCAAAAGAGAGTTGGAAATAATACCGGAAGATATACCCATAGATGTTGTTTATGAAGACGACGATTTAATGGTTGTGAATAAACGACCCGGAATGGTCGTTCATCCTGGGCATGGAAATTATAGCGGAACGTTGGTCAATGCGATTGCTTATCGATTGAAAGATACGCCTGAGTATGATGCAAAAGATCCTCGTTTGGGTTTGGTTCATCGCATAGATAAAGGAACATCCGGTTTGCTCGTTATAGCTAAGAATGCAGATTCGAAAGCTTTTCTAGCCGCGCAATTTTTTAATAAAACTACCAAACGGAAATACAATGCTTTAGTTTGGGGTGCGGTGTCTGAAGATCAGGGCACAGTGGTTGGAAACATTGGCCGCAGCGTAAAAGATCGTTTACAAATGGCGGTTTTTGAAGATGAGTCTCACGGAAAACATGCTGTTACGCATTACAGAGTGTTGGAAAGATTGGGATATGTATCTTTCATCGAATGCCAACTTGAAACAGGACGTACCCATCAAATCAGGGTGCACATGAAACATATTGGGCATCCTTTGTTTAATGATGAACGTTATGGTGGAAATCAGATCTTGAAAGGTACTACTTTTGCCAAATATAAACAATTTGTTCAAAATAGTTTTGAGATATGTCCGAGACCGGCATTACATGCAAGGACATTGGGATTTATTCACCCCCGAACAAAAGAAGAAATGCTTTTTGAAGCTCCTGTGCCTGATGATATGGTAACATTGTTAGATAGATGGAGAACTTATATTGCAGGACGTGATATGTAGAAATAATGTGGTGATCAGAGGATTATTGAGTGTATGAAAAAAAACACATGATTTTCTGAAAACAAAATGATTGACAGATGAAGAAAAATATTGCAGTGATTTGGGGCGGATACTCTTCTGAATGGATTGTTTCAGAAAAAAGTATGCATGGTATCTGTTCCTTTTTAGATGAAAACCGATATAGCATCTACAGCGTAAAAATAGAGAAGTTCTCGTGGTTTGCGACCGTTCAGGGGATAGACTATCAGATAGACAAAAACGATTTTAGTTTTTTGATTAATAATGAAAAAATAAAATTTGATTTTGCCTATATCACCATCCACGGAACTCCGGGTGAAGACGGTCGGTTGCAAGGCTATTTTGATATGATCGGAATACCTTATTCCACATGTGGAGTAACGGCTGCTGCTCTTACTTTCAATAAATACATATGCAATAATTATCTGAAAAATTTTGATGTAAAGGTTGCCAAATCCGTACTTTTGAAAAATAAATCAGGTTATGATTTGTCTGAAATCGGAGAAAGCCTGAAATACCCACTTTTTGTAAAACCTAATCTCGGAGGATCGAGTTTTGCTACCACAAAAGTGAAAACTATAGAATCTTTTCAACAGGCTGTGAACTTGGCATTCGATGAGGCGGATGAGGTCGTGATCGAACAATTTATTGGAGGTGTGGAAGTGACCTGCGGATGCTACAAAATAAAAAATAAAACCGTTTTTTTCCCTTTAACAGAAGTTGTGACCGGGAATGATTTTTTCGATTATAAAGCAAAATATGAAGGTCAGGTAGAAGAAATTACTCCTGCTCGCATTTCAGAAGATTTGTCGACATTCATACAGCAAGAAACTTCTAGAATCTATGATCTGGTAGGAGCTAAAGGCATCATCCGTGCCGACTATATAATTTCGGATGGCATACCTTTTCTTTTGGAAGTGAATACTACTCCGGGGATGACACCGACAAGTTTTATTCCACAGCAAGTAAAAGCTGCCGGTCTAGACATCAAAGATGTGCTGACGGAAATAATCGAAAGTGAATATCAAAAGGATAAGTGATATGGATAGTACAGAAGGAATTTATGATGACATAGCGCCTATTTATGATCATGAGGTAAAGCAGATTATTAATGAATTGCTTGCCGATCAAGGCTTTATAAATGCCGTTGAGTATATTATTCCGGGAGTGGATTGGGATGAGCTTGGCACACAAATGCGCAGTTTTGAAAATAAATATGATTTTCAGAAAAATATAATTCATCCATTGGTTCATGGTATTGCCCGAAAGACAGCTAGTGCAGTTGAAGGTGCAAATTGGGATACTTTAGATAAAGTGAAGCCATACTTGTATATTTCAAATCATAGAGATATTATTCTGGATGCAGGTATTCTTAACATATTGCTGCTGGATCACGGTATGAATACAACCGAAATAGCCATTGGTGATAACTTATTCGTTTATCCTTGGATAAAAAAATTGGTGCGTTTGAATAAAAGCTTTATTGTGAAACGAAATGTTGTAGGGCGGGAGATTTTACTTTCGTCGAAACATATGTCTGAATATATTCATTATGTGATAACACAAAAAAAAGAATCGATCTGGCTCGCCCAACGTGAAGGTAGGGCAAAAGATTCTAATGATAGAACACAGGAAAGCCTTGTGAAAATGCTGGCTATGGCTCCTGCCGGAATTGGGTTTATAGACAGTCTGAAAGAATTGAATATTGTGCCTTTGTCGCTTTCTTATGAATATGATCCTTGCGATTACCTGAAAGCGAAAGAATTTCAGATGAAGAGAGATGATCCGGAATATAAGAAAAGTCAGCATGACGATTTGTTGAATATGGAAAAGGGATTGTTGGGGTATAAAGGAAATATTCATTTTCAGTTTGGAAATCAGATAAATTCCGATTTGGATAAAATCAGTTTGGAGCCTGATAAGAAAGTACAGGTAGAACTTGCAGCCAAGGCCATTGATAGAGAAATTCATCGCAATTATAAAATATATCCGATTAATTATATTGCGTACGATATGCTGAATAAGAGTAATCAATTTAGTTCTCACTACAGCGATGAACAGGCAAAAGATTTTAAAAAATATATAGAATCTAGGATCGACAAGATAGATCTCAAAGAAAAAGATAGAGATTTTTTGTGGACAAAATTTTTAGAAATGTATTCCAATACATTAAAGAATCATTTAATTGCTTCAGAGGAATAGTTGATTTATACGCTAAACGAGATTTATTTACCTTTCAGAATATACGGAATGAAAAAGATATTGTTTGTTATTTTATTTTTTCAGATTGCATTTTCTATCAATGCCCAGATAGTTAAGGGAGAAGAACCATTCACAGAGATTACGTCTGTAGAAAACAAGATCGTTTTTCTGAAAGAGTTTCCCTTGCATCAGGTTCAGGCCGATTCGGCATTTAATAATATAAAGCAATGGGCAAAAGATTATTATGGCAAAGATCGTCTGAATTCTACAATAAGATTTGATAGCAAGAATAAAGAGATAAGAATTGTGTCGAGAGTAGAACTTATTTTGCCTGAGAATTCAGACGGAGTGAGTTTGTCTGTGCAGATGAAATACAAGACAAATGTATTTTTGTTTCAGGGTAAATGTGTAATGGAAACCCGTAGTATGTCTTATTTTATTGCAGAAGGCAAAAAAACTAAAAATTATAGAGCCGAAGATATATACCTTCTGAACACAGCAACTGATCTTCCCCAAGAATTTAAAGAAAACCTCAAAAAGAGTACACTCTATTTTATTAATGAAATATCGGAAAATTTATCCAAAAGCATTAAGTAGAGACTAAAATCAGAAATTAAACTTTAATTGTCTGTCATATAAGTTGAACGTTTCCCTGTGATAAGGCGTTATTCCATATTTTTTTATAGCATCCCTGTGTTTTGAAGTCGGATATCCTTTGTTTTTGTCCCAACCATAAACAGGATATTCTTTACTGAGTTCCAGCATATAATCGTCACGATATGTTTTAGCTAGGATAGAAGCTGCGGCAATAGATTGAAATTTGCTGTCCCCTTTTACGATGCAGGTATGTGGTAGATCTTCATATTTTTTGAATCGATTGCCATCGATCAGCAGATGCTGAGGTCTTATTTTCAATTCAGAAACGGCTCTGTGCATCGCTAGAAAAGATGCGTTGAGGATGTTTATTTCATCAATCTCTTTGTGACTGACAATGCCAACCGCATAAGCAAGTGCATTTTTTTCGATAGTTTCGCGAAGAGTATATCTCATCTTTTCAGAAATTTGTTTGGAGTCATTGAGTCCTTCACATACAAAATCTGCAGGCAAAATAACGGCAGCGGCGAATACTGGTCCCGCAAGGCAACCTCTGCCAGCTTCGTCACAACCGGCTTCTGTGATGTCACTATTCAGAAATAATTGAAGCATGTTATATTAAATTTATATTACAAAAGTATTAAAACTTCTTATAAATTCTAATTATTGCTATAAGGGCGATTTTGGACTGTGTTTTTTCATTTTTTTATATGATAGAATCTAATTTTATCACTATTTTTGCATGGAAGAAAAAAGCTTTTTAGAAAATCAAAAGATTGTTTATTTATTATATTAATACTCTATCACGATATAGATATTTTTTAATCTAAGATAAAATGAATTTAAATACCCTAACAGCCATATCACCAATTGATGGGCGTTATCGTAATAAGACACAACAGCTAGCGGACTATTTCTCAGAATTTGCATTGATAAAGTATCGGATTCATGTCGAAATTGAATACTTTATTTCATTGTGCGAATTGCCTTTACCTCAATTGAAAGATCTTGATCGGACTATATTTCCTCACTTGAGACAGATTGTTGCCGATTTTACCGAGAACGATGCATTGCATATCAAGGAAATAGAAAGTATCACCAATCATGATGTGAAAGCCGTTGAATACTATATAAAAGAGAAATTCGATGTGTTAGAGTTAGACAAATATAAGGAATTTATCCATTTTGGGCTGACATCACAAGATATAAACAATACATCAGTTCCTTTGTCACTGAAAGAAGCTCTGTCAGAAGTCTATTATCCGATGATCGAGCAACTGATTGATGAACTGAAAACAAATGCTGAAGCTTGGAAAGATATATCCATGTTGGCAAAAACACATGGGCAACCGGCTTCTCCAACTCGTTTGGGAAAAGAAATAATGGTTTTTGCAAGTCGGTTAGAACAGCAGCTCAATACGCTGAAAGAGATGCCGATTAGCGCAAAATTTGGTGGAGCAACAGGCAATTATAATGCACATAATGTAGCCTATCCACAATATGATTGGCGTGAATTTGGAAATAAATTTGTAAGTGAAAAACTAGGGCTTGTCAGAGAAGAATGGACCACCCAGATTTCCAATTACGACAATCTGGCAGCTATCTTTGACGGATTGAAAAGAATCAATACGATAATGATTGATTTGAACCGCGATTTCTGGCAATATATTTCAATGGAATATTTCAAACAGAAGATCAAAGATGGAGAGATCGGTTCGTCGGCTATGCCTCATAAAGTGAATCCGATTGATTTTGAAAATGCAGAAGGAAATCTTGGCATAGCAAATGCTATATTGGAACATTTGTCGGCTAAATTGCCTATATCCCGACTACAGAGGGATTTAACAGACTCGACTGTATTGAGGAATATTGGAGTGCCAATGGGACATATTCTTATTTCTATTCAAAGTACAAGAAAGGGATTGAGTAAATTATTACTGAATGTCGATGCATTGAACCGCGATTTGGACGATTGCTGGGCTGTGGTGGCGGAAGGCATCCAGACAGTTCTTCGGCGTGAGGCTTATCCGAAACCATACGAAGCATTGAAATCTTTGACAAGAACAAATCAAACAATAACCAAAGAGTCGATCTTACATTTTATTGAGACATTAGATGTGGATGATAGTGTAAAAGATGAATTGAAGAAGATAACACCACATTCATATACGGGAATTTAAAACGCAACCGTGAGGTTGCATCACACATTTTTAATTTATACAGAAATGATTACAGAAGGAAGCCGAGAGGGAAATGAAGAAAAGAAGATGAACACAAACACTGATGATACTGGTGCAAAACGCAAAAGACCACGTGTAGGTGAAGTAAAAGTGCCAAGCCGAAATCTTGGTGCACCTCGTGAAAACACAGGAGAATACAGGGATTATAATTCATATGGAGGCTCTGACTCGAGAGGAAACAGGAATAATAGCAATTACAATTCTCGTTCAAGTAATGAGAATAGAGGTGGTTATTCCGGTGGAAATCGCGGCGGTTATTCGAATGACAGGCCCAGCTATTCCAACAACGACAGGAATAATAATTACTCGAACAATGATCGGGGCGGTAATTATTCAAATGACAGAGGTGGAAACTATTCGGGAGATAGAGGCGGTTATTCGAACAATAGGAATAATTATTCAAATAACGATGGTGGAAACAGGCGTCCATCTTATAATAGTGGAAACCAGAATAATAACAGAGGAGGTGGTTATTCTCGGAATAATAATAACAATAACAGAGGCGGAGGCTATGGCGGTGGAAACCGTAATAACAATGGTAATCGCACATACGGAAACAGGGAAGGACAATCTCAATTGCCTAAAAATGACAGGGTAATATCAAAAGTAAAACACCTGATCAAACCTGTTAAGTATAAAGAAAATATTGACCCGAACACAGATATTCGTTTGAATAAATATCTGGCCAATGCCGGAGTTTGTTCGAGACGGGAGGCTGACACTTATATCACGGCTGGTGTTGTGAAAGTAAATGGAGTTGTAATTTCTGAGTTGGGTGCAAAAGTGAAACGTGGCGATACTGTAACTTTCCACGATGAGCCTGTTAAATTGGAGAGTAAAGTGTATGTTCTTCTGAATAAGCCTAAAAACTGCGTAACTACTTCGGACGATCCTCAAAACCGCATGACTGTTATGGATCTGGTCAAAAATGCTTGCCCGGAACGCATATATCCTGTAGGCAGATTGGATAGGAATACAACAGGAGTCCTCCTTTTAACTAATGACGGAGATCTGGCTTCTAAATTGATGCATCCTAAATTTTTGAAAAAGAAGATTTATCAGGTGAAACTTGACCGTGACGTAGCAATTGAGGATATGCAAGCGATAGCCGATGGTATAACATTAGACGATGGTGAGATTCATGCTGATTCCATAGCCTATGTTGCTGAAGACGTATTAGACGAAGTGGGTATCGAAATCCATTCGGGACGTAATCGTGTGGTTCGCCGTATTTTTGAGAAGCTCGGTTATCAGGTTATAAAATTGGATCGAGTTTATTTTGCCGGTCTAACAAAGAAGAACCTGACTAAAGGTCGGTGGAGATATCTTACCGAATCAGAGGTGAATATGCTTCGTATGGGTGCTTTTGAGTGAAAAAATAATTAAACAACAAAACAAAAATAGAATAATGGAATCGATTCGTAGAACTAAAATAGCTGATTTGCTTCAACAAAATAACTTTGAAGCAACCGTGAGTGTTAAAGGATGGGTACGTACTCGTCGAGGTAACAAAAATATCAGTTTCATTGCACTTAATGATGGTTCTACTATAAATAATATACAGATTGTTGCTGAGATTGAAAAATTTGGAGAAGAGTATCTCAAACCTATAACAACAGGAGCTTGCATACATGTTGTCGGTAAATATGTGGAATCGCAAGGGCAAGGTCAAAAAGGCGAAATACTTGCTGACACTATAGAAATATATGGAAGTGCTGATCCGACAGTTTATCCTTTACAGAAAAAAGGACACACTTTGGAGTTTTTGAGAGAAATAGCTCATTTGCGTCCACGGACAAATACTTTTGGAGCTATTTTTCGCATGCGGCATCATATGTCTTATGCTATACATAAATATTTTAACGACAGAGGTTTTTTTTATTTCCATACACCTATTATCACAGCATCGGATGCAGAAGGTGCTGGTTCAATGTTTGAGGTTACAACACTAGACTTCAACAATGTGCCCAGAACTGAAACCGGAGAAGTAGACTATTCTCAAAATTTCTTTGGTCGCCAGACAAACCTGACTGTTTCGGGACAATTGGAAGGAGAACTAGGGGCAATGTCGTTAGGTGCCATTTATACTTTTGGACCAACATTTCGTGCCGAGAACTCAAATACGCCCCGGCACTTGGCTGAATTCTGGATGATTGAGCCTGAAGTAGCTTTTTATGATATTACGGACAACATGGATTTGGCTGAAGATTTTCTCAAATATCTGATCCAATATGCATTGGATAATTGTGCAGAAGATATTGCTTTCTTAAATGAAATGTATGACAAGGATTTAATTGAGCGATTGAATTTTGTTGTCAAAAACAAATTTGTTCGTCTGACATATACCGAAGGTGTGAAGATATTGAAAGAGAGCGGACATAAATTTGAATTTGCTGTAGACTGGGGCACAGACTTGCAGTCTGAACATGAACGTTATCTGGTAGAAAATCATTTCAAATGTCCTGTTATTCTAACCGATTATCCGACGGAGATCAAATCGTTTTATATGAAACAGAATGAAGATGGAAAAACAGTTCGTGCAATGGACGTACTTTTTCCAAAGATCGGCGAGATCATCGGTGGATCGGAACGTGAAGCCGATTATGACAAATTGATGAACCGTATCGAAGAAACTGGAATGAGCACAGAACCTATCTGGTGGTATCTTGAAACTCGTAAATTTGGAACGGCGCCTCATGCCGGATTTGGTCTTGGATTTGAGCGATTGATGCTGTTTGTAACCGGTATGGCAAATATCAGGGATGTAATACCATTTCCTCGTACACCAAATAATGCGAACTTTTGATAATGAGTTCTTTCACATAATTATAAGAAAAGCCTTGAGTTTGAAAACTCAAGGCTTTTTTATGGGATCTCATCAGAAAAAATTACTTTTCTTTTATTTCTTCAAAATCAATATATTCGCCTTCTTCTTTAGAGAAAACTTTTTTGTTTTGAGTGTTTGGAGTTGATTTCTTGTTCCTATTATAAAATGATCTGTTTTGAGATGGTTCGCCATCGATAGGCTTTCCAAACAATATTTTCAGAATGCTTGCAATAATTTGTCTTCCGGCAGAAAGCAGGATGATAAAAAAAGCAAGAATCAGAAAAAAGAAAAATATCAAATATGACATTGCTAGTTGTTATTTAAATTCTGTGTAAAAATAGAAAATGGGAAATAAAATAAGAAACTTCTTCTATAATTTTAACGAAGTAGCTTTTAAATTTGTTCATTCTTAGGTTTTCTATACGTAGCTAGTGCTATGAGAATATAGAAAAGAATGGCGATAGCAAACCCTGGAATATTCCATAATATGATGGCAATGACAGAGAATGCAAGAAGAAGATAAATTTTTATGTTGTTTTTTAACTTGAGGTTTTTTATTTTCAGAGAAAACATTGGTATCTCCGAGGTCATTAGCAACGAGAATATAATAATCAACGCTAACACAGTATAGATAATGGTAGGAGAAGCTTCAAACCTGTTATTCAATCCATAGCATAGACTAATCCAGAATAGTGCATTGGCAGGAGTCGGCAAACCGATGAAAGATGTGGATTGTCTTGCGTCAATATTAAACTTGGCCAGACGCAGAGCCGAAAAGATAGCTAATAAGAAAGCTATGTATGGTACAAAATTGTGTAGGTGACAGAAAGTCGTATCATCTATGTTATCTGAAAGATAACGGAAAACAATCAAGCTGGGAGCCATTCCAAAACTGATCATATCGGCAAGTGAATCCAACTCTTTTCCTATTGCCGACGGAGCATTCAGCAGGCGTGCAAGAAAACCGTCGAAAAAATCGAAAATGCTGCCCAGAATTACAAAGAATACAACCCAAAAATATAATCCGTTGAATGCCATAACACAGGCAACACAACCGGAAAAAAGATTCAAACAAGTGAATAGGTTGGGAATATGTTTTTTCATTTCTTTTCCTTTATAGGGAGTTCGGCTATTATGGTTTGATTTCCGGTCACTTTTTGATTCATATCAACAAGAATTGAAGTGCCTACCGGTAAATAGAGATCGACGCGTGATCCTAATTTTATGAAGCCAAAGTGTTCATCGATATGAGCTTTGTAGCCTACATTGGGGTAAGTTATTATTCTTCGTGCCATTGCTCCGGCTATCTGACGAACCAAAACTTCTGTGCCGTCATCTCTTCTGATGACAACAGTTGAGCGTTCATTCTCGGTACTTGATTTCGGCAGATAAGCTGCCTTGAATCGTCCGTTGTGATGCTTGCTGACCATAACAGTACCATTGACCGGAAACCAGTTTGCATGTACGTTAAACGGCGACATAAATATAGAAACTTGTATTCTTGTATCCTGAAAATATTCCGGTTCAAAAACTTCTTCAATGGCAACAATCTTGCCATCAGCCGGAGCCACAACGGAATCCTCCATATTACCTTCGAACCGTCTGTAGGGGCTTCTGTAGAAATTGAGTACGACGAGAAAAAAGATTAACGATATTCCCATGAACATAAAAGTTATGGGGTAAGGATAAATGTAATATAAACCTACGTTGATTAAAATAAGCACAATAACAAGTATGGCTAATACATCCCGTCCTTCGTGGTGAACTTTCATATTCTTCAATATCGTGAACAACTTTTCTCTTTAATTTCCTGTCTTTTTTATTTAGAGCACATACAGTGAACTTATTGATTCATTCATACAAACTCTGCGAATAGATTCTGCGAAGACATCCGCAATAGATAGGACTGTTACTTTTTCGCTTTTCTTTGAATATGGGATGCTATCTGTGAATATAATTTCCGATAGATTTGATTGATCTACCCTTGCTGATGCCGGATCTGACATTACGGCATGGCTAGCGATTGCTTTCACTGATCTGGCACCTTTTTCTATCATCAAATCTGCAGCTTTTGTTATTGTTCCTGCCGTGTCTACAATATCATCTACCAGAAGCACATCCATTCCCTCAACATCGCCTATTATTTCCATTGCTGCAATTTCGTTTGCTTTTTTTCTCAGTTTGTAGCAAATAACCATTGGTATACCGAAGAATTTGGCATACGAACTGGCTCTTTTTGTTCCGCCAACATCGGGAGTTGCAATTACCAAATTCTCTTTATCCAGTGTGTTTATATATTCTGTAAATATGGCTGAAGCATATAAATGATCTACGGGAACATTAAAGAATCCTTGAATTTGATCGGCATGGAGATCCATTGTTATCAGTCGGTTGATCCCTGCTGCACTCAACATATCAGCAATGAGTTTTGCACCTATCGAAACTCTCGGTTTGTCCTTCCTGTCTTGTCTGGCCCAACCGAAGTAGGGGATCACAGCAACAATAGATCGTGCCGAAGCGCGTTTTGCTGCATCTATCATCAGCAATAATTCTAAAAGATTATCAGAATTAGGAAATGTGGATTGGACTAAAAATACCTGACATCCTCGTATCGATTCTTCGTATGAAACAGAAAATTCTCCATCAGCGAACCGCTCGATATTCATATTCCCTAACTTACAACCAATGCTATTACAAATTTTTTCTGCCAAATAACGTGAGTTTGTTCCCGAAAAAATTTTGAAAGGTGTATTTTCCATTTTTCTCTATTCTTTTAGATAAGTTATTAAATTTTTGTTGCGCAAATTTATAAACAATTTATAATTAATCAGTGTAAACCAAGTATTATTCTACGTACAATTTGAATATTTTTCCGTTATCTTTCTCTATCTTGCACGTAAAACTATTTCTTAGGCCTGATCTCAAAACAACTTTTTTTCCGGTAATAAGGTCTTTGGCGTATCTGAATTTGCTACCATCTATGCTCAGATATTCATAGGCATTGTCTGGAATGTTTATTTCAATGTCTATATCATTGTTATCAAAGTTGACAAGGATGAGTAGCAGGTCTTTCTTATAGGCTCTCAGAAAAGCATATTGCTTCGTTGGATCGAATTTGGGGTTTTCATAGTTGACATACATGATATCATAAAACTTGCCGTCAGTGATAGCTGGTTCGGAGACGCTGAGAAGCAATATTTTCTGATATAATTTGCGGAGATCTATTTCCTCTTCAGTCAGGCTTGCCAATCCGAATTTCCCGCCATTATACCAGTTTCTCACTGAACTTACAGACCAATAATCATAGATTGTGGTTCTTCCGTCAAAGCCACTGAAACCTTCTTTGTCCATGCCTTTTTCGCCTAGCTCCTGTCCACAATAGATCATGAATGGGTTGGTGTTCATCGTGGTAGATACAATAAGCCCCGGAATAGCTTTGAAAGGATCGGAAGCAAAGAAATCGGATGCGATACGCTGCTCATCATGATTTTCCAAAAAATTTAACATCTGAGGCTGCAACTCACCCAAACTTTGCCAACATGCCGTGATGTCGGAGCTTGGTCGATGTCCCGATATAATAGCTCTGAGTGTATCATAGAGACCGACTTTGTCGTACAGAAAATCGAATCGTCCAGCTTGTATGTAGTTTTTATATTCGTTTGGATTATACACCTCTGCAATGAAAATAACAGATTTGTATCTAGTCTTTATTCTGGGAATAACCCAATTCCAGAACTCGACAGGAACCATCTCTGCCATATCACATCTGAAGCCATCGACACCTTTCGACGCCCAGAAAATAAGAATATCCCGCATCTTATACCATGTGTCTGGTATTGGAGTGAAATATTTTGTGTGATCATTTTGATAATCAACTCCAAAATTCAGTTTTACGGTTTCATACCAATCATAAAATCCCGGGTGATTATCGAAACGGTCGTTTCCTGTGGCTTTTGCCGGATATTCGTGATAAGCATTATCCCCTTGCTGAACGGTGAAGTCTAGCTCTAATTCTTGGTCAGGGATATAATAGAAATTATTGTCCGGTGAAAATAGGCGAGACGTGTCGTCATTTGCTCCCAAATCTTCAATCCGGCGTGGTTTTGCATCAGAATGGTATTCTCTGGCTACATGGTTCGGTATGAAATCTATGATTACACTCAGACCTGCTTTATGTGTCCTTTCTACTAAATCCTCAAACTCATACATTCTATCCTCTATGGAATTAGCAAGATCGGGATCCACGTCATAGTAGTCACTAACGGCATAGGGCGAACCGGCATTTCCCTTTACAATATCCGGATGATTTTTTCGGATACCGTAGGCTGAGTAATCTGTTTTTGTAGCATGCTTCAACACACCTGTATACCAGATGTGCGAAAATCCCATTTTTTTTATTTCCGATAGTGCTTTGGACGTAAAGGAAGCAAATTTACCGACCCCGTTTTCTTCCAATGTACCATTTTCTTTATTATTGGAACAAGAGTTTCCAAACCATCTGGGGAAGACTTGATATATTGATAATTTTGTTTTCATATATGTGTTTTTTGATTATATTCTTGCACTGTTAGCTCAACTATCTTTTTTTTCCTGACCTCTATCTACCAGCCATTTTAGTTTATCTGCATTTTCGTCTAATATCTGGGCTGCAATGTCATATCCCAATTGATATATTTCCGGAATGTGATTCAGATCGAAAGTCGTATACTTTGTCAGCCGAGCCGGTTCGATAAGTATATCACACATTTTCTTGTCTTGTATTTCATGTGATGCCGACATGTAGTGAAATGACCTTTCGGCAACATACAGCATCGAGTTCTTAAATTTCTGTCCTGTGAGTGGTGCAACATTTGTTCCGATTATAAAATCGCACTGATTTCTGATGTTCGATACCGGGAAGTTCTTGAATACACCGCCGTCTATGTAATGTTTGTTATTTATTTCCTTAGGCATGAAAACGATAGGAAATGTACATGATGCAACAATTGTCGGAATCAGGTTGCCTTCCGAGAATTGGACACTTGTTCCGTTTTCAATATCTGTTGCAACAGCAACCAGAGGGATCTGCAATTCTTCGTAAGTTTTTGCCTTTAGGTTTTTCTTTAGAAATTGTTGAAACCGATCACTTTTAAACAAACCTGCTTGAGGCAATGTTAATTCTGCGAATTCTTTGAAGGCTTTGTTTTCGAACATTTCTAGTATCTCTTTCGGACTATGTCCATCAGCATAGAGTACGCCTGCAAAAGCTCCGGAGCTTGTTCCTGATATGATATCAGGCTTTATACCTCTTTCTTCTAATGCCTGAAATACGCCAATATGAGCAAAGCCTTTTGCTCCACCACCGCTTAGAGCCAATCCGAGCTTATACTTATGTGTATCACTATTCTTCATGAAAATCGGTGTAATTTATGTGAACAATTTGCTTCTTTACAAAATTAGTTTTTTATATTGTATAAAAAAACAAAACAATGCAGCAAAAGTGCTATAAATCATCATTAATTAATCTAAAATAGGGGATAATGGCAGGTACAATTTTTTTGATATACGGATAGGTTATAGAATCGGAGTGACTTTCTGTCTTTTCTTCTTTGAATAAAGAGAAAACATTGATAAGAAGACTGATGATGAGCAGATATTTAATGATACTGAAAAGGCTTCCGGCCAATCTGTTCGGAAGGTTTAGTTTAATGGCTTTCAGTGTTTCTGTAAGCAATTTTCCGATAGCAACAATCGCTGTGGTTATGAGTGCAAAAGCCAATATATAAGTTATGGGTTTGGTCACATGTATTGATAGGCTTTCGAACTGAAGATGGGGCATGATCCTTTCAGCCAATTGCCCAGCAAATATAGCTGCAAGAAGCAATCCTGCCAAATATGCTATTTGCAGGATAAATCCGGTCAAATAACCTTTGATGATAGCAAAAGCGAGAACGAGAACAACAATAAAATCAAACCACCACATCGAAATACAGTATAATATAAACAACAAAAGTAAGAATTTATGCAAATTCTTACTCCGATTGTAAAAGCAAAATGCCTTTTACATTTATTTTTTAGTACCTAGATATTCGTCAGATACTGTAAGTTTAGATCTGTTTTTGGCTCTGCGGGCAGCCAATACTCTACGTCCGTTTGCTGTTGCCATTCTTGAGCGAAAACCATGCTTGTTTTTTCTCTTCGTGTTCGATGGTTGGAAAGTTCTTTTCATTGTTGTTTATATATTTATTTTTTTATATTCCGGTGAAATAGGGTTGCAAAATTAGCAAGTTTATTTTAATAATACAAGATGAGACAATATAAAATTTTGATTTTGTTTGTAATATCATCAGTTTATATACATTTCTAGATCTTTGTTTTTCTTTCTTTGATTAATTCGCCGGCTCTTTTTAATGCAACATTTATATCAGGACAGATATTTTCATCATCGACCAGACTGGTAAATTTTGCCTTTTCCAGCGATTCCTTGACCGATGGTCTTACGCCTGACAATATAATTGCTATTCCTTCTTTTTTTGCTCTTGAGCATAAGCTTTCCAGATTATGCAGTCCAGTGGAGTCCATGAATGGAACTTTACGCATTCTGATGATACGGATCAGAGGTTTGTCGGCTACGACACGCATACTTTCCTCAAATTTATTAGCGATGCCGAAGAAGAAAGGGCCATCAATCTCGTATACTTCAACACCTTTTGGCAGAGTGACTATATCTTCCTGCCCCGGGATTGCAGAATCAGGAGTCAGGTCAAGTTCGTTTTTTGAAACATTTACCTGTGTTGATTCGGTGATGCGTTTCATGAATAAAAAGATGGAAAGGAGTATTCCTATTTCTATTGCCATGGTGATGTCAAAAATGATTGTAAGCAAAAATGTAGTGAGTAATACAACTACATCTGCTTTTGAATTTTTGAGCAGAGAAACAAATGATCTCCATTCACTCAGGTTATATGAAACCACGAATAGAACTGCTGCAAGACATGACATTGGTATGAGTCCTGCCAAATCGCCGAAAAACAGCATCACAAGCAACAGAAACACAGAGTGTATCATTCCAGATATAGGAGTCTTTGCACCGTTATTCACATTTGTCATAGTGCGCGCCATGGCTCCCGATAGAGGTGTTGCACCGAAGAATGGAGCTACTATATTTGCTGTACCTTCTGCTATCAGTTCTGTATTCATATGACTCTTTTCTCCGGTTGCACCGTCTACCACAGTCAATGAAAGCAAAGATTCGATTGAACCCAATATGGCAAGTGTGAATGCTGAAGGGAACAATGCGCTGATCAGTTCTGTGTTGAAAGGAACTGTTTGGAACGATGGTAATCCGCCATTGAATGAAAATCTGTCGCCGATTGTTTGTATTGAAGTGATACCGCAATGTTCTTTCAATAGATATACACCAATGGTCATAGTTATAACGGCGATGAGTGCACCGGGTATTTTTTTCGATATTTTAGGCATCAATATAATGATGAAAACACTTATTATCCCTATTGCCATAGTATATAGATCCGCAGTATTTAGATTTTGAATGTAAAGGCTCCATTTTCCGATAAAGTCACTGGGGACATTTTCAATTTGGAGACCGAAGAAATCTTTCATTTGTGTAGAAAAAATGATTACAGCCATACCACTCATATATCCTACAACAATGGGATAGGGAATGTATTTGATCACGATTCCTAGTTTCAGAGCTCCCATTACGGCAAGCATGATTCCTGCCATCACAGATGTGATGACAAGTCCTTCAAATCCATACTGTTGTACGATGTTGTAAGATAAGATGATGAAGGCGCCTGTGGGACCTCCTATCTGATATTTGCTTCCTCCGAGGAGTGATATGATGAATCCTCCGATGATAGATGCATAAATGCCTTTTTCGGGGCCAACACCTGATGCAATGGCAAATGCAATGGACAGAGGTAATGCAACGATGCCGATTATGAGTCCCGACATCAGATCACTGATGAATTTTTCCCTGTTATATCCTTTCAGTGAGGTTAGAATGGTTGGTCTGAATGTGTTGTGTATGTTATAATTTAATTTCATTTAAACATAAATTTCTGATAACAAACAGTCTATTGATTCTATATGTCTCAAAATTTGGGTGCAAATGTATAAAATAACTAAGTATAAAACAGCAGATGATGATTTATTTTCTGCTTTGTCATGAAAACAGCAGCATCCGAAAAAAAAATAATCGGATGCTGTGTATAAGGTTTGTTTTCGCTGAAGTTCAACCGGTGTTGCGCATGCCGGCAGCAATGCCGGATATAGTAACCATAAGTGCTTGCTCCAGTTCAGGGGAGTGATTTTCAGAAGCTCTGCATCGCAGCAAAAGCTCTACTTGCAATAAATTTAACGGTTCTGTATAGATATTCCTGATTTCGATGTTTTGAGCAACGTCAGGCAAGTTTTCTAATAGAATTTTATCTTTTGCAATGTTTAATATGGTTTGAGTATCCTTGTTCAACTGATTGCGTAAATGTTCACCAATCTTAAGCAGATCTTTTTCGACAAGTTTATCGTCATAATATTTTGAAATACGTATATCGGCTTTCGCAAAAACCATTTCAAGCATTCCGATGCGTGTATTGAAGAAATACCAGTCGCGATACATTTCGTCCAGAATGTCCATTTGCCCATCATCAATTAATTTTTGCATACTTTCACCTGCACCTAACCATGCCGGAAGCATCAACCGATTCTGTGTCCATCCAAATATCCAAGGTATTGCACGTAGACTTTCTACACCTCCATTCTTCCTTCGTTTTGCAGGTCGGGAACCCAGAGGAAGTTTAGCTAATTCTGCTTCGGGTGTGGCTTGATAGAAATAGGGTATAAATTCGGGCGTTTCACGAACAAGTCCTTGATATTGCGCACATGATATGTCAGACAGCTTGTCCATTGTTTCTCTCCATTCTGTTTTCGGCACAGGAGGAGGCATTAAGTTTGCTTCCAATATTGCATCTACGTACAAAGCTAGCGTATTAGTAGCCAATTCCGGTAACCCGAATTTGAATCGGATCATTTCGCCTTGAATGGTGACACGCAGCCCTCCTTTCAAGGAGCCAGGAGGCTGAGAGAATAGTGCAACCTTGGCAGGACCACCTCCACGTCCTATAGTTCCTCCACGTCCGTGAAATAAAGTCAAAGTGATTCTTTCGTCTTCGCAGGCCTTGATCAATTCTTCCTGAGCTCTGTATTGTGCCCAACCGGCAGATAGAGATCCGGCGTCTTTGGCTGAATCGGAATAGCCGATCATTATCATTTGTTTGTTATTGATGATCTTTTTGTACCAATCAATGCTGAAGAGTTCTTTCATTGCAGTCGAAGCATTGTTCAGGTCGTTCAGCGTCTCAAACAAAGGTGTGACAGGCATAATATAGGGACAATCTGCTTCTTTCAGTAAAAGATAGACTGCCAGAATATCGGACGGTGTGCGTGTCATCGAAATGATGTATGTGGGGATCACTCCTTCTGGTGTGGCAGCAACTACACGGCAAGTATCTAAAACTTCCTGTGTCTCAGGACTGGGTTTCCAAGACCAAGGGACTAAAGGTCTTTTTGATTCCAGTTCTTGGAGGAGGAATGTTTGCTTCTTCTCTTCTGTCCATGATGCGTAATCACCTAATCTGAGATATTGTGTAATTTCCGATAAGGCTTCAGTGTGGCGTGTACTTTCCTGACGCACATCTATCTGAACAAGAGTTACACCGAAACATTTTATCCGGCGCATTGTGTCCAGTAAACTACCATTGGCAACCATTTGCATGCCAGAAGCTATGAGCGATTGATAGCAAGCGTGAAGCGGCTCCCAAAGTTGTTTGTTGTCAAGAATGATGTCATCGGAGAGTATAACTTCCTTGTTCGCTATTTTGCATTCGAGGAATGTTATTGTTTTTCTCAATTGGGCTCTGATACGTTTCATCAGTTCCCTGTAAGGTTCTTGTATTTCCGTATTGTTCACATATTCTCTGAATTCTTTTGTGCATTTCGACATAGATAGTTCTTTGACAAGAATCTCGATATCTCGCAAAAAGAGTATGGCGGCACGCCGTCTGCTTTCCCACAAAACTTGTTTTGTTATCACTGCTGTCACATTTGGGTTTCCATCACGGTCGCCACCCATCCATGAAGAAAAATGAATTGGCGAAGATTCTACCGGAAACATATAGTTCAGGGCTTTGCTGGTTTGTTCGTTCAAATCACGAATAAAAGACGGTACAGCTTCCCAAAGGCTTGTTTCAATGACATCGTAACCCCATTTAGCCTCTTCGTTGGGTGTCGGTCTGTTCTGGCGGATTTCGTCAGTGTACCAATACTGTATAATGAGTTGCTTGAGGCGTTTTGTTATTTTAGTTTTCTGATAGTCAACCAAATCATCGTGATCCAACTGTTTCAGGCAATCATTTACCTGATTCAGATTGTTTATCAGCGAACGGCGGTTGATCTCGGTGGGGTGTGCTGTGAGTACAAGATCGATGGATATTTCATGAAGAGCTTTGATTATCTCTTCGTCGCTGAAATTGTTCGCTTTGAATTTGGCGTAAATTTCGTCGAATTTTACCGGATTTTCATAACCTTTGGAATGTGGAGACACTTCATCATATTGTTCAGCAACATTGGTCAGGTTTAAAAATTGATTAAAGGCTTTGGCCACGGGCAGAAATTCATCTTCCCTGAGGTCTTGAAGGGTAGCGACCAACTCGGTTATTGCATTAGCATCGCCTTTATGCCCAGCTTTTGACAATCGCCGAATGGTTTCAACCCGGTCAAACATATCTTTGCCCATTGCCTCCTGAATGGTTTCACCCAGGAGATTTCCGAGCATAGATATATTCTCGTTCATTAAAGATTTTTTTTGCATATATATGTTTAGTTTAGTGGTCTGCTCTGTCGGACAAAGGCGATGCAGAAGGTATATTTATTCTTCTGCATTGTAGTTTACGCCTGTGTTCTTATTTTATTGGTTTATCAGCACAAATAGCTCTTCGGCAGCCAGTCTGGGACCGTCTTTCGACATACCGTCAATGGCTAGGCTGGTATGCATTTCACCTATTTTTGTACCATCTTTTTCCATTTTAGCAAAATATTTACGGACTAATTTTTCAGCTAAAGGTCTTTCCTGAACAGGACCGAAAGGATTGGCAAAATAAGATGTGACCAGTCCTTTCTCGGTTGTCGTGCCTTTTGCCTTTCGGGCTCCATCCTCAAATACTTCGATGGCTTTGTTCAGATTGTCAAAGAAACTGATTTTCTGATCTGCTTCGGCATAGTTGTTTGCATATAGGAAATAATCGACACCGTATCCTTTCGATATGATTTCGTATGTGGATATCGGAATTGTAACGCGAGCATTGATTTTGTCAGGATTGGTGTAGATTCCTCTATCCAATTGTTCAAAGGCATAAGTAGGATCAAGATCGTCAGTGCGCACAAATGCACCGATTTCAGTACCATATGCTTTGATTTCTCCGTTCTCATCCATTTGAAGATAGCCCATGTCGTCAAATATGACACGCATGTGGCGGATGAAGTTTTCGTTCAGTGTGCGGAAGGCTTCTAAACTTTCTGATTTTCCGGCTCCGCTATCACCCATGATGATTATGTTGGCTTCTTTTCCGTTCTTTAAAGATACGTTGACCATTGCACCGTGAATGGGTAGATTCCCTTTTTCCATTTGCTTGACATTGTGCAAAGTGAGCAACATCTTTTTCATATATCCGAAATAGTCAATGTCGTCACAATAGTTAGCATAACCGATGAGTATATCGTTCTTTTTATCTTTATAATAGAACGTTCTTTTTTCGTCATGTCCATCCGGATATCCAAAAACGTATATCATATTAGGTTTTTTACCAATATATTCGCTTTCGGAAGCTAATTCGAACAAATTGGCTAAGCCAAGTCCGTGGTCAATGAAATCTTTGTGAAAATATACAAATGTCAGCATGCTGCCTACCCAAGCCGGAAATACGAACCATTCATCGTCGTTGAGCATAATGCTTTCGAGTGGATTGACTGTATGTTCCTGAAAAATACCATCACGGGTATTCCTTTTGGTATATGTGATGACCGGCGGATTGAAAACAATTGTGCTGATGAAAGGTACATTGGAAAGTCCTGTATATTCTATGGGGCAGTTCCATTTCACATCGTTCAGTGTCAATCCGGCATTGGCTCCTGCTGTAAGCTGGCGATATACGCGGTGATTATATCCCATAACAGTCTCTTCCACCCTGCGATAAATGGATAGAATAAGTTCATTGAACAAATCGTTTGCATGTATGAAGCGAACATTTTGCAGTCCGTTGCCGAGTTGTGAATTGCGTACGATAGTTATCCGTTCGAGGCGTCTCCAATATTTATATAGTAGTTCGACTAATTCGATGAAGAGGACTTTATCATCTAAAAATACTTTATACAAGTTATTCACCCGAAGCACTTCGTCAATTTCGCAAACATTCAATACTTTGAAAAAGTCAATTAATGTGTTTGTGAAAAGTTCGTCTGTTTTGAATGTTTCGATATAATAATTGTAGATTATGATTTCGTCTTTTTTCAGTTTTTGCGTCACAAAGCTTTCCAAGACATGCCTGAATCCATAACTATTGAGCATTTTTTGACGTGTATCGCAATATTTCAGCGTGAAGTTAATCATTACCTTACCTCTGTTGAGTGTGAATTCTTGCTGCATAATCTTTTTTACGTTGTTCTTGATTAATACTAATTTTTTGATTCTGTTTAGATAATTCATGCCAAATTTACTAAACTTAGTTGCATTTTGCACCTAAAAAGGATACGAAAATGCATCGATAAATAAAGATTAAGAATTATAGTGTGTGTTTTCTTGCATATTATTAATTTTGAAATTTATACTTCGATTGCAGAATATATTATGAAGAAAATAGCATTTCCTCCTCTTGTGTCCGATCAATCTACTATTTTGATATTGGGAACTATGCCCGGTATGGAGTCATTGCGCTTACAGCAATACTATGGGCATCCTCAAAATCATTTTTGGAAAATAATGTTTACTTTGTTCAATGAACCATTTTCAACTGATTATGAAGTACGGATAGCTTTGTTGATGAATTACGGCATCGCATTGTGGGATGTGTTGCACTCTTGCGAAGGCGAAGGAAGTGCCGATTCAGCCATTGTGAATGAGAACGCAAATGATTTTGAAGCTTTCTTCAAAGAATATCCACACATTCGGAAAGTATTTTTTGCAAGCCTGAAAGCCGAAGCTTTTTACAAAAAGCATGTAGGATTCAGAAGTGATAAAGTTTATGGAGTATTACCATCTCCCAGTCCTGCAAATGCACGAATGTCTTTAGCTTCAAAAATTGAAAGATGGAGAGGTGCTATTTTGGAGAAAAAGGATAATTTATAATATAGTTACCTTTTATAATTAAATAGGCTTCTCGTTTTTTATCTGAAAGCCGTTTTGTTCCAATTGAAATTCTTAGGCTGGTCAGTCAAAAATGGTTTTAATTTTTTAGAATCTTCTTCCGATAGATATTTTTCGGGTTCATAAACTGCCGTCAGAGTCAGGCTGTCAGGTGCAAGGTTTAGTTTGACAGGGAACATACTTGTAGCAGCCAGAATTGCATATTTATAATCATCGCTATTCTTATCAGAGTCTGATTTTAAAAACCACGAAATATCTTTCATCGGCATCAATTCACTTTGAGGAACGGGAGTCCAATTGGTCGTATAGAAAGACATTTGGCTATCACAAGCTTTTCCGCAAACGGTTTTTATGACGCATATTATTTTAGAATCATTGATCAGTGGCAATAATTTTATCTGAACCGTTCCTGCTTCGGATGTTTGCAGGGCAATGTAATCGTCGGATAGGGCCAATCGCTTTGTCTCTCCTTCAAAAACGTTTTCTATGACAACGTCTGACGTATCCATTGTGGCAGCTATCAACTGGTCTTTGTCTTCGGCAGCCAATCCAAACGCGATATCGTCAGGTATGTTCAGAAATATATTGGTCAGGCTTTGAGCTGACACGCTCAAGATTAAGCTGAACAATAGGAGAGAGAGAATAAATATTTTTTTCATATACGATCGAATCTTTATTTTGTTCCCAAATATAGGAAAAACATTCCTATAATAATTAACACAAGGTCTATTGCTTTTCCTTTTAAGTTTTTTTCATTGAAAAACAGAACACCTCCGAAAAATGATACGATCACAGAGCCACGTCTGACCATGGAAACGATGGATATCATGGCATTGGGATCCGTCAGAGCATAGAAATAGACAAAATCTGCAATTGTGAGAAACAATGAAACCAACAGGATGTTCCACCTCCATTGAAAGGGCGTGTTTTTCTTTCGGCGTGGATACCACAATATAAGTAGTATAACTCCCATTATGATGCACTGATACAGATTGTACCAGAATTGGACAGAGGTAGAACTTAATTGCTGTCCTTGCATCAGGTATTTGTCATACAATCCGCTTGCAGCACCAAGCACTGCGGCAAGGAATATAAAAAAAATCCACTTATTTTGACGAAAATTGATGCCCTCTTTTTTACCTGTAGAGGATAGCAAAAAAACTGAGAATACGGTCAACAAAACACCAATCCATTGGTATAGGTTGAGTCTTTCACCAAAGACGATCATTGCTCCGGCAAGTGTCATCACCGGGCGTGTTGCATTTATCGGGCCTGTGATGGTCAACGGAAGGTGTTTTGTGGCAAAATATGCGAATATCCATGACGATAGCACAAGTAATGATTTTACAATAATGAAGATGTGTGCTCCGGCACTTATGGATGGAACAAAAAATAATGTGTTTTCGACTGATGAAGGGAAAAACTGAGACAACAGAAAAAGAGGTAATAATAATGCAGTGCAAAACATTGTGTTGAGGAACAAAACGGGAATGACCGCATTGTTGTGGACAGACATTTTCTTGTTGATGTCATAACAACCCAGAAAAAATGCAGAAATAAATGATAATATCAACCACATAACTTTATAGTTTAGTTAAGGCTTTTTTGTTTTTGCTGAGTACAAAATTTAGCCAGACATATCCGGCAATTCCGGCTGCGAGCGAAGCTATCAGGATCATCAATTTAGAGTCATTTATATATTGCATATTATCTTTGAACGCTAATAATGTGATGAAGATAGACATCGTGAAACCTATTCCTCCCAACATAGCGACGCCAATCATTTCTTTCCATTTCACACCATTGGGTAATGAGCTTAATTTTAATTTTACCATTATCATACTGAAAAGAATAATGCCTACAGGCTTTCCGATGACCAAACCCAGAATAATTCCCAGAGCAAACGGTTCTGCGGCAGATCTTTCCCAGCCTCCTTCTATGATTATGGCTGTGTTAGCAAGTGCGAATAGTGGCAGAATAAAAAACGTCACCGGGTAGTGCAAGGCGTGCTGCATCTTGTTCGACAGGCATTCCGGCTGTTTTTTCTCAAAAGGAATGGTTATGGCCAGCAAAACTCCTGCTATTGTTGCGTGAATACCTGATTGCAGCATAAAAAACCACATAAATACACCTCCAAGTATGTATGGGAAAATGTTCTTTATTTTAAAAACTTTATTTAGAAGAAGCAAGCTTATAAATATAGCAATGGAACATAAAAAACTAATCCATGAAAAAGATGTTGTGTAGAATAAAGCTATAACGAGTATTGCACCTAAATCGTCAATCACGGCCAATGCTGTCAAAAATACTTTGAGGGAGGTAGGCACTCGGTTGCCCAGAAGAGAGAGTATGCCTAAAGCAAAGGCGATGTCTGTTGCCATAGGTATTCCATAACCCGATTCTGTATCTTTCCCATAGTTTAAAAACAAATATATTGCTGCCGGAATCAACATTCCTCCTAAAGCTGCCGAGATGGGCAGTGAAGCACGTTTGATGTTCGATAGCTCGCCTTCGCGTATTTCTTGGATAAGTTCTAATCCGACCAGTAGGAAAAATATAGCCATGAGCCCATCGTTGATCCAGTGGGCAAGAGAATGTGTTCCGACATGGAAATCCCATATAGCTAAATAATATTTGCCAATGCTAGAGTTGGTAAGGATCAACGAAACCAAAGTGCAGAAAATGAGAACAAATCCACCTGAACGCTCGCTGTTCATAAATTGCCTCAAAGTTCTGCCTGTAAGATAATTATTTATGTGCATTTTTGATAAATATTTCTTCCGGATACTCTATCTTTTCTAAGAAAAGAGCATGTCCGGGAACTGAGGTTCCGGCGACAGCCCGGTTTTTAGCAGCTATGATCCGTCTCATGCCTCGTTCGTCTAATCGTCCGCGTCCGGCTTCATAGAGGGTTCCTACAATTGCCCGAACCATGTTACGAAGAAAACGGTCTGCTTTGATAGTGAAAATGTAGTCATCTCCAATTTGTTCCCACTGTGCATATTTTATAACGCAGTCATTTGTCTTCACATCAGTGTGTAATTTGCTGAAACTGGTGAAATCAGAGAATTCAAATAATATCTTTGCACATTTATTCATCATTTCCAAATTCATCGTTTCGTGAATCCGATATTTAAATGGATGCAGAAAAGGATCTTTCCTTGTGGTCATATAATATCGATAGAGACGTGATGTTGCATCAAATCGGGCATGGGCTTCATTGTGCACTCTTACTATTCTGTCTATAGCAATATCTTTCGGTAAAAGACGGTTGAGCTTGTCTGCCAGATTGGTATCGTCTTCTGTTTCGGCATCAAAGTGGGCAACCATCTCTCTGGCATGCACACCTGCATCGGTGCGTCCGGCTCCGGTGATCGCGGTTGGAGTGCGTAATATGGTGGAAATAGCTTTTTCCAGAGTTTCCTGAACAGAAACACCATTGGGTTGTGTTTGCCATCCACAATAGTTGGTTCCGTTGTATGCTAGATATATAAAAAATCTATTCATTGATTTTTGCTCTGGTCTGTTTGATGGTTTACCTCACTGTAATATGAAAGCAAGCCTGTTTCCTCTCATATTTTATATAACATTTATCTCTCTCTCTCAGATCATAGAGAACTTGTCCCAATACAAGTTTAAGTTTCTCAGGACTGACGTCGTTGGCTGTCTGAGTAACCTTGTTAAACCGCCGCCACGAAATATCGAAAGTTGTGCCATATCTATGAGCCGAATTGTCGCTTGCATTGGAGTTTCGCTTTGTCAAGATTTTTACATCTTCGTCCGTACGCATTATACTTGTCAGTATAGGTTTATATAATGTCATTTTCTTAGAAGTCAGTGAATCTCTGAAATTCGTACAAATTTCTAATAGTAATGATGTGGCATCGTGTATAAGGAATGGAATCGAATATTTTAGTGTATCTGTTTTGTATAATTCCAACTCAGGCGGAATCCTATCTAGCTTATTAAGGCATAAAGATGTATCTTTTCGGCACGACATTGGTTCGATACCTTTTGCTTCGGCAGCCATTAGATGAAGATCTGGCAAATCGCTGAAATGCTTGCTGTAGTCCCCGTCAAATTTAGTATATTGTTTATTATTATGATGCTCTTCCTTTTTTACTTCTTTACTCTCTTTGGAGTGACATGCTGTGAGGGATAAAAGTACAACACAAAGTGATAGTACATATTTCATTATTATAAAACGATTATCTTATTACTATTTACTTGTTACTAAAAATACATTCTCAGCGCGCAAAGATACAAAAAACTCATGGAGCTTTCTGTCGATGCTTTAGTTTTTTTGTGGAAGTAATTGAATCCTTCTCGTTGTGCATGGCGTTTTTTTACCTCGAGTTATTATTTTTTTTGTGGTGTATTATTTTGTGTAAGCTGTTGTATTAATGCTTTTTGTGGTATTAGTGGTTTTAGGTATTAAAAAAAACTTTAAAAAAAGGGGAATAAATATTTGGAGGGTAAGGTAAAGTGTTTTACTTTTGCACCCGCTTCCAAGGAATACGAGGGGGTAAAAAAGAGAGCGATCTTTGACAGTTTGGTAAAGAAGAAGATAAAAAAGA
>JBKECE010000313.1:0-5283 GCA_047974325.1 Dysgonomonas sp.
TGAATTACCAATAGAAAAGAATATATATATTATATCAATAAATAATAAAATGAAAAAACTAATTATACGATAAATATTCAATAATATATAATAAGATTTCGATATAAAGTTTTAGAAGAATTTCTAGGACAAAAGTTATATCATATGAAGTAAGATAGGTCAAATAAAAAAGAGATTAGTAAATCCTTCAGAATGCAATGAGTGATACTTTCAGAACAATAAAAGAAATATCCAAGGCCATTTTCACGGAACAGAAGAGTAAGTTCATTTCGTATGCCATTCCCATCCATACAGTAGAGGACGTTAAAATTCAATTAGAAAAATACCGTAAGGAATATTATGATTCTCGTCATATTTGCTGGGCATATATGCTAGGAGCAAATCGTTCAGAATTCAGATCTAATGACGATGGGGAACCTTCAGGTACTGCCGGAAAACCGATATTGGGACAAATAAACTCAAATGAATTGACGGATATACTTGTTTTTGTTGTGCGTTATTTTGGGGGAATCAAACTGGGCACAAGCGGATTGATCTCCGCCTATAAAATTGCCGCCGCTGAAGCCATTGCAGAAGCAGAAATCATAGAAAAAACAGTAGACTGCACTGTTGAATTTCTATTTGAATATCCTTTCATGAATGATGTGATGAAGATTGTGAAAGACATGGATACCACAATCCTCAACCAACAATACGATATGGATTGCAGAATGACTTTACAAATTCGTCAGACACACTTTGAACAACTTCTTTCGCGACTTCAGAAAGTAGAGAGTCTGCAATTTGCAAATGAAAAAAAGTTACCTATACCAAATAGCATATAAGTAACTTACTTTTTAACCATATTTGCCATCAGGCAATCTATCTATTTTTCTCTGATAATAATATTAATCGGCGTACCGGTCAATTTCCAGTTTTCTCGAATACGATTTTCCAAAAATCGTTTGTATGGATCTTTTATCCATTGAGGCAGATTGCAGAAAAATACAAAAGTCGGGATCTGTGTATTGGGCAACTGCGTAATATATTTTATCTTAATATATTTCCCCTTATTTGATGGCGGTGGAGTATGTTCAATAAGTGGCAACATCACTGTATTCAGTTGGTTTGTAGGGATCTTAGTTTTCCTGATCTTATACACATCTTTTGCCTCTTCGATTACCTTCAAAATGCGCTGCTTGGTAATAGCAGAAGTAAATATGATAGGGAAATCAGTGAAAGGAGCTAACCTATTTCGTATGGCATTTTCAAATGTTTTAACAACGATCAACTCTTTATTTTCTACCAAATCCCATTTGTTAACACAAACCACAAGACCTTTACGGTTTTTCTGAATCAGTGAAAATATATTCAAATCCTGACTTTCTATACCTTGTGTGGCATCAATCATCAGCACACAAACATCTGAATTTTCAATAGCTTTGATAGAACGAATGACTGAATAATATTCTAAATCTTCGGTCACTTTTCCTTTTTTTCTGATACCGGCAGTGTCTACCAGATAAAAATCAAGATTAAACTTATTGAATCGCGTATAGATAGAATCACGTGTAGTACCTGCCACATTTGTCACAATGTTCCGGTCTTCACCGATCAGCGCATTCACGAGCGATGATTTTCCGGCATTAGGTCGCCCCACAATAGCTATACGTGGAATATCCGCGATGTATTCTTCTTCACTTTTTTTAGTGAATTTTGAGACTACCTGATCCAACAAATCTCCGGTTCCGGAACCATTGACTGCCGATATGTTTTGCGGATCACCTAAGCCAAGCTGATAAAACTCTGCCGATTGAGCATGCAAATTAAAATTATCTGCCTTATTTGAAACAATGATCACTGTTTTTTTTGAACGACGAAGAATATTAGCCACGTTCAAATCCAAATCAGTGAGTCCATTCACAACATCCAACACGAAGAGAATAACATCTGCTTCTTCTATTGCAATAGCAACCTGTTTATTTATTTCTTCTTCAAAAATATCTTCCGAATTGACAACCCATCCACCAGTGTCGACAAGCGAAAACTCTTGTCCTCCCCACTCTACTTTGCCGTATTGTCTGTCGCGAGTTGTACCTGATGTTTCATCCACAATAGCCTGACGGCTTTGTGTAAGACGATTGAACAATGTTGATTTTCCAACATTGGGACGACCAACTATTGCTACTAAATTTCCCATAAAATTTTCTTATGCTCTTTTTTAATTATGATGCAAAAGTACATAAATTTATCTGTTATATCGTACTAAAATGCAATCAATACACTTTTTTAAGAAGTATCCTTCTAATTCTTAAGTTTGGACAGGACAGTAGATTTGGTTGGATATATTTTAGAAAACAAATCGTAAGCATCTTTTTTTTCTTCCGCGTTTGCTTTTTCCAGTATGGAGATTGCCTCTGTAAGTTTTGTGTCGCCATACATGAGTAAAAGTACAGAAGATGGCCGTGCCTGATATAAGGTATTTATGTCGGTAAGAGATTCGATGATCTGTAATCTACCTCTCGACGGATTGGCAGCCATCTCGTCAAGACCTTTTCGATGATAGTTATACCACATATCATGGAACGAACGCGAACTTTCTTCAGTGAGTGCCAGCGCCAGCGCATAACGGTTCTTATCACTATCAAATGCCTTCCAGCCTTTTTCACTAAGCGATTGGGCAGCATTGGTTATGGCCATAGCTTGTTCAAAATAAGTACGCCCGCCATTGAGTGAGAAAGAGTCAAAATCAAGACCAATCAGAACATAGGCATAGAAAGACAAAATTCCAGCCAGATTGCTGGTCACCATTGTCTGGTTGTAGTCTAGTTGTTGCCCCTGCATATAATCTATAGTGAAATCCACATCCTTGAAATTAAATAAGGATGTGGTATAAGACGAGTTATACACCGGACGGGAAGATGTGATTTGCAAATCGCCGGTATATTTTGTTCCATCAGCAGAACTTATTGTAATAAGAAAAGTACATGCAATTTTTTCATTCGTGCCAAAAGTAGCTTCCGTCCAACGGTTTTCATTCAAAAACTGTGTAACCGAAGTCTGCAATTCTGTGAAAATATCCTTGCTTACGCCTTGTATTTTGTCACTATTGACAGTAACCTTCGCATTTAGTTCCTGAGAGTGAACATTTATAGAAAATAAAAACGTTATTAAGAAAAAAATAATTGTTTTTTTCATATTCAGTCTTTTCATCAGTTACTATAATCAGTTGTTAATACAAAAAACTCTGTTCGCCGGTTTATCTGATCTGCAATCACTTGTTGTTCAGGAGTCAGTGTATCTATAAACTCAGGAGTCAACGTGTCTCCTTCCTTCAAAAATTCATATTCTTTTGCGATCTTTTTAGTCACAACTTTCGGTCTGGTTTTGCCATAGCCGGCAACGACCAAGCGGTCTTTCTTCACACCATGTTCAATCAGGTAATCGACAACAGATTGTGCTCTCCGTTGCGACAATTTGATATTGTAATCGTCCTGTCCTTTGCGATCCGTGTGAGCAGAAAGTTCGATGGTGATGTGTGGGTTGATTTCCAAGATGCTCACCAACGAGTCCAACTCATGTTTCGACTCATCCCGTAAGGCAGCTTTATCAAAATCGTAAAAAATATTATTTAGTGCACCCGGATCAGTTATAGACTGAAGCACAAAATCCACATAATACAATGAATCTTTTTCTATATTAGCTGTCGACATATTCATTTTACTGTTCAGATAGCCTTTTCCACTGGCTAATAGAACATAATTTATACCTTTTGCCACTTCGAGGTGATAAGTCCCGTCTTGTTTACTCACAAATTTTTCATTCACACCATCGTCTCCCACCACATAAATTGTTGCACCGGAAATGATGTCATAATCCTGATCCACAACATAACCCTCCAATGCAATTTTGATAGAAGGGTATTCAAATGAATAAATGTGATCGTTTCCGTTGGGTTCATTTCGGTTGGAGCTAAAAAAGCCACGTTCTTTTTCACCTTCAAATGTAATACCGAAATCATCGGCAGATGAATTGATTGGACTACCAAGATTTTCTATGTTCCAGTTTTTTGTTTTTGCATCAAATTTTGCTTTAAAGAGATCTAAACCTCCCATTCCGGGATGTCCGTCAGACGAGAAATAGAGAGTCGAATCGTTGCGCATATACGGAAATAGCTCATCTCCCGCTGTATTGACCTTATCACCGAGATTCTCAACATAATCCACGTTATTACCCACAATGTAAGCTCGCCAAATATCTTTACCACCAAATCCGCCGGGCATATCGGATACAAAATAAAGGAAATCACCCGTTGCATTAATGGACGGATGTGCAAAAACAGAAACCGTATCTTTTGATATTTCAAACTTAGCACCCTTTCCCCATGCTCCACCTGAACGTTGCGCCAGATATATCTCGGCTGAGGTTGGTTTCAAAGGGTCTTGCATGCAATAGGTATAATACATGGCATTTCCAGATGCAGAAAAGGATGGAGTGCCTTCATCGTATTCGGTGTTCAAACCTTCCACAAGTGTTGGTTTCATCCATTTTCCGGTTTCATCTTTTCGCGACATGAATATATCGTTATTTTTCAATCCCGTTATCGAACTTTTTTCACTGCCTGTTGCTTCATCCCGGCTCGATGTTAGATACAAATTATCATAATCTGGAGGTAAAAGCATCGGACTAAAATCGCTTCGCCTCGAATTGAATAATTCGGATCGTTGAACAATACAACGAATCGGATTTGCTTTCATCTTGGTCGCAAACTCAGCTCCAGCCAAACCATTTTGTGCAAATTTATTATCAGGGAAATAACTCAAAAACTTCTGATATTCTTGGATTGCAAGTGCGTAATTACCATTTTTGTGAAGCACTCTCGCATATTGCAATGACACCAGGCTATCGTCGGGCAAATACTTGGCAGCATTAACATAGGCCGCATTTGCCCGCGCTACATTGTTGATGCGTCTATAACATTCACCCATTTTGAAAGATGCTTCACCTCTGATTGCATTTATTTTTTCTTTATCTTTAGATTTACCTAACGACTGGCTCGACTTTCTGTATATTTTACGATACATGGAAGCTGCCTCAAAATATTCACCTTGATCAAACTTAAAATCCGCATCGCTCATCTTCACTGTTTTACAAGAATAAAATAAGTGAGTTGAGAGAATCAAAAATAGAATTGTATATACTGAATATTTATTTTTCAAAACGAGTCCGTGATATTACTAAACAAAGTTATTAAACAATAACGTATTTTAGGTCGATTTAGTATTCAAAAATAGATTCATGCTG
>JBKECE010000031.1:0-8942 GCA_047974325.1 Dysgonomonas sp.
TATCATCGATAGTATCGGCTTTGCAGGTGTCGATCTAGGCAGGCTCGATGAGGGAGGCAAACTGCAACGATTCCCCGGCGGATCGTTAGCTACATTAAATCTGATCTTGTTAGAAGAAGAGGAAGAATGATAAGGATGAGCAATTGAGCCTTTCTTTTCACATCTTCATTTTGGATACAAAAACTCTTTGTTTGGCTACGTCTAACACATCAATAAATCGGAAATTTGTTATATGAAATTTTAAATAATATAATGATGCAAACAAAAAATGATAAAGTTGCTCTTGTAACCGGGGCAAATAAGGGAATAGGCTTTCAAATAGCAAAGGCTCTTGCCGATAATGGTTATACGGTATTTATCGGCTCGCGTAATTTGCCGAATGGTGTAACAGCAGCACAGGAGATTGGAGGAAAATCGCAAGCCATTCAATTGGATATTACGGATGCTGCTTCGGTAAGTGCTGCAGTGGAAAAAATAGAAAAAGATTGTGGACGCTTAGACCTGTTGGTGAATAATGCTGCTATTTCTAACAGCGGTTCCCACAGCGGTACAATGGAAGAAATGCTTGCGACTCACAGGCCATCAGTTGTACCTATCGATGAAATACGCAAGGTATGGGAAACCAATGTATTCAGCACATTAGCTGTCACTCAGGCTTTTTTGCCTTTACTACGAAAAACACAATCGGCACGTATTGTAACGGTTTCGAGTGGACTGGGGTCACTCGGGTTTAATTCGGATAAAACGAATCCGTTCCGCTCGGGCTTCGATGCCGTATATGGTGCATCCAAAACGGCCTTGAACGGAATAATGTTGTCTTTAGCCATCGAATTGGAGAAAGAGAACATCAAAGTGAATTTGGTTAGTCCCGGCTTTACGGCTACTGCACTCAACAACTTTCAGGGGACAGACAGCCTAGAAGTTGGCTCGTTGGAACCGATACGGGTGGCCTTATCGGAAAATATCCCTACGGGAAGTTTTACAGGACCCGATTTCAGTGGGGCGGATACGAATGACTATCCGTGGTAAGATTTTTGATTGTGAATATCCTATGTTCTACCTGATAATATACAAACTTCTATTATCCAGCTAATTGCTACTGTAACCGGCTTTTAAATAGCTTCATTCCTTACTACAAAATCAATGACCTTATAAACAAAGTAAAATCGGTCTTTAAAACAAAACTATCGTTATATATGCTACTTAACTTTGCCATAACAAATTATTTATTAAAATATGGAACAAAACAATTATCAGGGAGCATTACAGAAACCTATAGGTTCAGGTTTTAATGCAACATCGACATCAAATGAAGTAATCGAAGGAATTGATCTTACAGGTAGAATAGCTATTGTAACAGGTGGATATGCTGGTATTGGTCTAGAAACAACAAAAACATTGTCATCGGCAGGTGCTACGGTTATCGTTCCTGCAAGAGATGCGGAAAAAGCAAAGAAAAGCTTAGAGGGAATCCCAAACATAGAATTGGAAACGATGGATTTAATGAATCCTACTTCTATCGATCTATTTGCCAAAAGGTTTTTGGCTTCAGGCAGACCTTTACACTTGCTTATCAATAATGCAGGTATTATGTGGGTTCCGCTTCAACGTGATGAACGAGGCTATGAAAGCCAACTATCTACAAATCATTTAGGACATTTTCAATTAACAGCAAGGCTTTGGAGCGCGTTGGTAAAAGCTAACGGAGCAAGAGTTGTAAATGTATCATCTTGGGGACATCACTTTGCACCTTTCAATTTTGAAGATCCGAATTTTCTGAATCGGGAATATGATACATTATCGGGGTATGGACAGTCAAAAACTGCAAATATTCTTTTCTCTTTGGAGTTAGACTCCAGAGGCAAAGATTTTGATGTACGCTCTTATTCTCTGCATCCGGGAGCGATTGTAGAAACCGATTTGAAGCGGCATATGACATCAGAACAATTGCAGTCTACTGGTGTTATAGACAAAGAAGGAAACATCATTCGTGATGCTTCAAAAGGATTGAAAACTATTCAACAAGGAGCTTCTACTACAATCTTTGCCGCGACAAGTGCGTTATTAAACAATATAGGTGGCGTATATTGCGAAAACACAGAAGTCGCCGAATTGGATTTGCAGGACGATGACCCACGCAAAAGAATGCACGGAGTAACACGAATTGAAGGTGTCATGCCTTACGCCTTGGAAGAGGATGCCGCTAAGAAACTTTGGTCAGTAAGTGAAGAACTTACCGGGGTAAAATTCGAAATCTGATTATTAATAAATAATGCGTAGTTATGTGGAGAACTACGCATTTTTAAATTTGATTATATGTCTAACAAACAACAAAATAAATATGCTGAAATTGTATTGGCTTGTATAGAAGATAAATACTTCAAAGACGAAATCGTGTTGGATAATCATTCTTTTGTATTAGTTATTTCAGGCGAAATGAAAGTAGTTCAATCGGATAATTCTTACACTTTTGGTTCGGGAGATATGTTATTGTTTCCACGTACACAGCTAAGTACACTTATCAAATATCCGAAAGATGGACGACCATACAAGGCGATTGTAATGACATTGACTCAGGAAAGATTAAAAGAATATTATGCTCATAATTCTTTTCAGATTTCCCAACCTCGCATGCACAAAATTAGGGTTTTTGAAAAACATCCTTTGTTAGAAAGTCTTTTTGCTTCATTGATACCATATTTTGATGTAGAAAGCACTTTGCCTGAAAAACTGGTTTCAGTAAAAATAGAAGAAGCATTAACCATTTTACGCTCTATTGACAAAAACATCGACAATCTTTTGGCTGATTTCTCCGAACCGTATAAAATCAACCTCGTCGAGTTTATGGAAAAAAACTATATGTTCAATATGCCAATGGAGAAGTTTGGTTACCTGACCGGTCGTAGTTTGACAACTTTCAAACGAGACTTCAAAAAAGCATTTAACACTACACCGCAAAAATGGCTTACACAAAAACGATTAGAACTTGCATATTATCAACTCACCGTAAAACAACGAAAACCCATCGAAGTGTTTTATGAAGTAGGATTTGAAAATTTGTCTCATTTTTCTTATGCATTTAAGAAACAATATGGATATCCCCCAACCGAGGTTATTCGTAATAAGAGATAATCTTTCCTGAAAAACAGTTTGACATTTTCTATACAATTACAATATAGCATTCATTCCACCGTTCAGAAACCTGAACGTATTACTGATCTTAAAGGTCAGTCCAAGATACTTTTAACAGAGAACTAATAAACAAAATATAGTATTGCCTTTAGGGGAAGTTTCCCGGAGACAAAGACAACAAGGTCACCGATAGCTGCATGTTTGCTCTGTTTTCCATTGGATTCCACATACAATAAACCGATACAGGAAGTTTATAATTAAATACGTTTAAATCCTTCGATACTTTCAGGCAGGCATTGACAATTCCTGTTTCTCTACCATAAAAATTTGATGAACTTCCTTTTCTATTCAAAGCAAATGCTCCGCCAACTCCCATATCTACCCGCCATTCATTTTTTAAATAAACAGGATATTCTATATAGCAATAAGAGGAATATTTATTCGCTTCATTCAACTCATCTCTGTCGCGACCGAATAGAATTGTTGACCAGTAAAGCAATAAAGGGAATTTCTGCCCAAATCGGTAGCTGACATTCGAGTCGAGGAAACGACCTGTGGAGCGTGCTTTATAATTGAAATATTCCTTGTTGTTATAAGAAGCTCCATCCGAAAAATTGTAGGTATCCCAAAAAGCCAATTTAAAGCCTCCATTCGTATATGAAGCATAGTGGTTAAATTCTTTATAAGAGCCTTTTGTGTTGGTTCCGCCCCAAAGTCCGAATCTGAAATGCTCCTTCGAGTCCGTGATGCTCAAATCGGAAGTCAGCACCACGCCATCAGCTACCTGAACACCTCTCCATAAGTGCATATTCTGAATATCCGCTTTTAAATGTATCTGTGCCAAGATCGTCAAGGGGCAGATCATCCCTACAACGAAAAGAGTAAGGATAATTGTATTCGGTTTCATAGTATTGATAGGTTTATTTAAATAATTCTGTATACGCGTCGGGCAGCTTAGGCATCGCACCGTGCTGTGTACAGACATAGGCCGCAACTTCAACCGCTAACTGATGTGACTCTTCAATACTCTTTCCATGCAAATAGGATGCGAAAAAAGCCGCGGTAAACGAATCGCCCGCTCCTACCGTATCGGCTAGGTGAACTTTTGGTGTTGATCGGGTGTAAATATTGCCAGTTGTAAGAACCAAACTACCTTTTACTCCTTTTGTCAATATCACCAAGGTTAAGCCATAGTCTTTCTGCAAACGCCGGCATATTTCCTCATCTGTTCCCGACCAATTGAAAAGTTCGACAATAGCCAATACCTCATCATCGTTAATCTTTAGCACGTTAGCTAATGTCAACGATTCATGGATGATTTGTTTGGTGTAATAATTCAATCGCAAATTGATGTCAAAGATTTTCAAGCTGTCTTTTGGCATTGCTTCAATAAATTTATGTATCGTTTTGCGGGATACCTCATTGCGTTGTGCCAACGAACCAAAGCAAACAGCCTGCGTATTTTTTGCCAGATTTTCAGTTCTTGGGGTGAAAGGAATATTGTCCCAAGCTACATTTTCACAAATCTTATATTGGGGAATACCTGCCTCGCTGAGGGACACTTCAATCGTTCCTGTTTGATAATCAGTTTTTTCAACTAAATAATTCAACTGTTTTTCTTCCAAAGTGTCCAAAATTTCTTTGCCCAGCAAGTCGTTTCCAATCGCACTCACAGCATAACCGTTAAATCCGAATTGAGAGATATGGTACGCAAAATTGGCAGGTGCTCCACCCAAAATTTTTCTATCGGGGAAAATATCAAAAAGTAATTCTCCTATTCCTACAATTGTTTTATAACTCATGGTAATTAACTAATTTAAATTGTTAAAGATTATCTGAAAATAACTTCAATCAACAATATCTTGTTGCCTTATCCGAAATCCGATCAATGCATAGAATAATATAAATAGTTCGCAACCAAAATTCAGGAACCAAGTCCATCTCCATGCTCCGAGAATATCAGCTAATCCTCCTTGAAGAAGTGTAAAGACGGCTCCACCAAAGACTGCCGAAACAAACACCCCAGAAGCTTTAGAAGTGTATTTTTTCAATCCTTTGATGGATAGTGAATAAACACAACTCCACATAGATGAATGTAATAGACCTATGGCGACCAAAAGCCAAATGTTTTGCGTTGCCATTGCAAATATAGTTAATGTGGAGGCAACGGTAGTTGTAAAAATAAGCTGTGTGCGTGCGGATATTTTTCTAAAAAAACTTGAAATAGTTCGTCCGACAAGAAATCCACCCCAGTACAATGTTGATAACAAGGCGTGTATGCCCAGATGAATTCCTCCTATCACAAGATCGTGTTTGCCAAAAAATGAGACAGGGACTCCGGCACCTTTCAGTTCGAAATAATATAAGTTTATATTTGCACCGATCGAAACCTCTGTTCCTACATAAAAGAATATAGCCAATACCCCGAGTGCAAAATGTCTGAACGACCAAATGCTTCTTTCAAGTTTCTCGCCATTAACGGCTCTGGTGTGCGCAATGTCCGGAATATCAAGCCTGCGGGTTATAAAAAAAACGATGAGTACACACAAAATAAGTATGCTAAGAGGTGTAAACAACTGACTCAGGCTGATGTCAGATATCGGTACTCCTCTGAACATAACAACGGTTACAAAGAATGGAGCTGTCGTAGTACCTATCGAGTTAATTGCGGTCGTAATATTAAGTCTTTGAACAGGCTGTGTTCCACGTAATTCATAAGAAGCCACATAAGGATTTACAACTACTTGAATAACGGCTGCGGAAGTTCCCATAAGATAAGAACCGGCTAAAAATATAATAAAACCGATGGGGATAATAGCATCTGCGATTCGGAATTTTAAACCTATAAAATTGTTACCGACCCAGGTGGAACACAGGTAGACAAAGAGGCCGGCTACAATAAACAACAGACCTCGGAGTATCGTCTTCTTATATCCGTAAGCGTTTACCCAACGACTTCCCAGTGTGCCATTTATCAAATATCCCAGAAAAAAGAAAAAAGAGATTAAAGTAGTAAATGTATTTTTCAGACTACCGGCATCGGTTAGGTACGTAAATTTCAACGGAGCTTGCAACTGCTCGTTTATAGTTGTCAAAAAACCTACAATAAAGTAAATAAAGGTGACGACTATATATGGAAGTACACTGTTTTTTAATTTTGACGACATAGTATAATAATTTAATAAGGTTAAAAACAGAATCTTTATTAAACTAAAATTGATTTCAATACCGGTATAATTCCATTTTTTAGAATTTCCGACACATATTTCCGATACAAGACTTTAAATGTTGCTGAGTTTGACAAATCCACACTTTCAAAAGCTGAAAGAGATAAGAAATCAATAGATTCATCGCTCGCGATAAGTCTTTTGTCATTCTCTGTGAGCCAAGGTTCAGCTACTTCATAGGTAATTCGATTATCATCCGTTTTGTATTTGAGATAATGCCTATATGCTGCAATAAGAAAAGCAACACGTGTGAGATCTTTGCCATCGCGTAACATTTTTGCCAGATTAGGCATAATGTAAACCGGAAACTTAGAAATGCCATCGAAACATAGGCGGCTTAGTTGGTCACTGACAGATTTGTTGGCAAAACGTTCGATAAGCGTTTTCTTATAAACCGATAGGTCGATACTTCCTGGTGCAGGCACATAAGGAGTAATATCAATATCCATAAAATTTTGAAGAAGACGGACAAAGTTTTCATCCTGCATGGCAACATCAACTTTGCGATAACCCGACAGGAAGGCGGGATAAGCCAACAGGGTGTGCGAAGCGTTCAGCAAACTAAGCTTCATGTTCTCAAAAGCGGTTACATCGTCCGTAAATTCAACTCCTACCTGTTCCCAATCGGGACGCCCTGCTACAAAATTGTCCTCAATTACCCACTGGATAAAATCTTCGCAATAGACAGGCACCAAATCAGCTGTCCCATTTTGATGATTCAGGCGTTCAACATCCAATGGTGTTGTAACAGGGGTAATTCTGTCAACCATCGAATTAGGGAAGGTTACATTTTCGGATATCCAAGAAGCAAGCTCCATATCCTGAGCCTGTACAAAAGATTTTACGGCACGTTCTGTTGTATTTCCGTTGTGTTGCAGGTTGTCGCAAGACAAAATAGTCAAACCACCGTTTCCTGCTTTCCTCCGTGCGCGAAGCCCTTCGGCGATGTAACCAAATACTGTTTTAGGATGAGTCGGATTTTTCAGGTCATGCTCAATATTTTCATTATCCAACATGAACTTACCCGATTGTTTGTCGATGTTATACCCTCCTTCAGTAATTGTAAGACTGATAATTTTTGTATTAGCATCCGCAATCTTTTCTATAACGGCATCAGGATTTTCAATGGCCCATATAAGTTCTGTAATAGAACCAATGCTGTAAACTTCGTCTTTGTCATCACCTCCACAAACAGTAAGTGTATAAATATTGTCCTGTTTTTTCAGAGCATGGTATAGTTTTTCATCACCGGGTAGAAGCATAACACCACAAATACCCCAAGCATTTTGATTCGTATCAGCCAATAAATCGTTTGTGTAAAATGCCTGATGAGCACGATGGAAGTTGCCGACACCAATATGAATAATACCATTTTTGATTTTTGATCGATCGTACTGAAAAGGGATAATCTCTCCCTGTAAATTACTTTTTTCTTTCATGATATTTGATTCTGGATTAATATGCAATAAATATACATGTAAACTTTTCTGTATATTTTATTTTTCATACAAATAGCTGAAATACAGGTTTTGGGAACGTTCCCAAAACCTGCAAACGTTTGCAGGCTGATATTTTTTATATATAACGTTCTCGGATTGGTGTAGAAAATTTTTATAAATTTGCTATTGCTCTTAGTACATGTGTTTTACTATTAAACTTTCTGCCTGATAACATGAAATATATTACGATCAAGGATATTGCTAAAGAGTTATCTATTTCGGTGTCAACTGTTTCTCGCGCCTTAGTTGATGATAAAAACATCCGTAAGGAAACGAAAGAAAAAGTATTGGCTATGGCTGAGTTTCTCGGCTATAAGCCGAACCCTGTAGCACTGAATTTAAAATATGGAAGAACAAATACTATCGGAGTAATCGTTCCTGAAATGGTTACACCTTTTGCTTCGCAGGTTGTCAAGGGAATCCAACGGGTATTATTTCGTAAAGGGATGAAAGTTGTAATAGCACAATCTGACGAAAATCCGATATTAGAGAAAGAAAACCTTACTTTAATGGAAAATTTCATGGTAGATGGTATTATTATCTGCCCATGTCATTGTTCAGCAAATAACATGGAATACAAACGGATAAGAGATGCGAACATCCCTATTGTTTTCTATGACCGCTTTATCGAAGAAAAAGATGTTTCGAAAGTCATAATAAACGACTATGCAAAAGCTCATTTTCTTGTAGAGCATCTCATACGAAGCGGACGTAGAAAAATTGCACATTTACGAGCACCTTTGCACATTTTGAATTCTTATGAACGATTCAAGGGGTACAGAGATTGTATACAAAAATTCAAACTGGATTTTAATGAAAAATTGGTCATAGATACAGGAATGACCATAAGTGATGGTGAAGATGGGGTAAAACGATTATTAAAATCCGGAGAATCTTTTGATGCCATATTTGCTTTTACAGATACATTGGCAGTGGGAGCGATGAATTATTTACGTGATCAATCGATTAAAATACCAGAGGATGTGTCCATTGCAGGCTTCTCCGGAACAGTCCTTTCGACTATCGTTTATCCCCGCCTGACAACCGTAGAGCAACCGCTTGAGAAAATGGGGGAGACTGCTGC
>JBKECE010000218.1:0-19043 GCA_047974325.1 Dysgonomonas sp.
ACAAATTGGACATTTCTTTTCTATGAAAGTAGGCATAATATTTATATTTTAGATTAATCTTTTATATATGGAAGCCATTTGGCTTTTTTATTTATATGTTTTCTAAAAAAGATGACAATAAAAGTTATATAACACAAATTTTAATTCTAAATAATAATTTGTATTTTTATTTCATCAAAAAGTTTCGCAAACACCAGTAAATATGAATTCTAATATTATATAGCGAAAATTTCTTCATCTTGTCCAATTGTTTATAGTCAGCCAGAAATAATCCAAAATATTTATTTAAGATCTCCGATTTCTCTTTGCCCATAGTGCGAGAAGAGGAATCTTGCCCGCTCACCCCGGTGGGATCCACTAATGCTACATATTCCTTGATCGTGGCAACACTTTTGTTTCCTAAAAAAATAGCTTTAATGGCAAATGACCAATCTGAAACGATTGATAAATTTTCATCATAACCACCAAGCTCATTCCACAAATATTTTTTCGTGAATGTCGCCTGATGAGACATTCCATATTTATAAAAATGATAGAAAGTAATATTGTCCGGAATGGTCTGTTTTATATTTTTTCTCTTTCCATTTACAACACTATATCCAAATAAGAAATCAGCTGTTTGAACTATCGAGAACACATTCGTCAGCACATTCTTTGAATAAAAGGCATCACCGGAATTCATAAAAATGACATACTCTCCAGTCGATTTTTCAACACCCTTATTCATTGCATTATAAATTCCCTTATCCTGTTCCGAAACCCAATAACTAATCGAATCTGCATATTCCTTTATGACATCAACACTGTCATCTGTTGAAGCCCCATCGATAATTATATATTCAATATTGGTATAAGTTTGATCAATAACGCTTTTTATTGTCTTTCTCAGCTCGACTGAATTGTTCCGATTTATGGTAATAACAGATACCTTTTGCATATCATTATTTTATTTTTCGAATGAATTTAGCCGGATTTCCTGCCCAAACTTCATTCTCAGGAATTGATTTTGTGACAACAGAACACGCTCCTACAATAGAATTTTCTCCAATAACCACACCTTTAAGTATTGTACTGTGTGCTCCAATGAAAGTATTTTTCTTTATATGGACAGGTGCTTTTTTCACATTATCTATTATTTCAGGTCTAGCAATTCTTTCTGCTGTGTCCAATGAATGAAAATCACTATCATAAATAACTGTTCCGCCACCAATTCGAACATTATCATCAATCATTATTTTACACCTGCAAATGATTGCTGTACCACTAATGCCAACATTGTCCCCGATAGTTAATTCACAGTGTTCATCAATCACAAAAAAACAAGGCTGCTGGCGCCCTATCATATTATTATACAGCCCATTGTTCATTTTAAAGTTGCGACCAATTGTCATAGTAGACTTCAAACTTATGGAGGTTACAGGAACTCCATTTGATTCAAAATCAGCCGAGAAGTTCACCCCGTTCAGTTTAAATTTAAGGTAAGTTATAAACCATGATATCCTTCTGAAAAAAAAGATTACTTTTCTTCCGGCTTTATATATATATACAAATATAATCATTCCTTAGTTAGAATAATATTATAAATTTCCAGATTTCTAGCTATGATCTTCTTAACATCATGCCTTTTCTGTGCTACTCTCCTTGCATTAGTACCCAGATGAATAGCTTTCTGATCATTCTCTTCCAAGTCCATAATTTTACAAGCCAGACTGTAAGGATCATTAGCCGGAACCAATATTCCGGTCTCGTCATTGTCTATCAGAGACGAAATTCCTCCCACATTCGTTGAAATAACAGGCACACCGATCATCTGAGCCTCACATATACTATTAGGGCTATTATCTATATAAGACGGATGCACAAAAACATTAGCATCTCTCAATGACAACACTAACTGATCAGCGTCAATAACTCCTTTCAAAAACACATCTACATCTAAAGCTTTTATTTTCAGCTTTTTTTCCCAGAAAGAATATTCTCCTATGCCATATACATTCCATTCAAAGTTCAGATTAAAATTTGTTTTCAACAATCTCGCCGTTTTTAATATCAAATCAAATCCTTTATAATCTGTTTTAGATATAGTCGTTACAATTTTAAATAATGCATGTTCTTCAAAATTCCAAGCAGATGCCGTATAGAATGGAGGTCTTAATATTTCGTCACAATGAAAATAGTGTGCTTTCTGAAATGATAATAAATTTGCTACATTCTTATCCCATTGTGTACGACCCATAAAATTATGGCAAAGGGAAAATATTTTTTGCTCATTGACAGCTCCTCTTTTAAAAAAAAGGGTATTTAGATAATGACTCTTATACTCTTTAATCTTCAAATATTTAAGAAATTCATATTTACCGATTCCGGGCAAATCACATGTATTGAGGTAAGGGTTCATAATACCTTGTATATGTAAAACGATCGGTATATCGGTATATTCTCTAACCAACCCAAATGTAGATTCTGAACCAAAGATATGTATTACATCTGGCTTAAAATCATGTATTACTTTAAGGTAAGATTTAATTTCATTTTGTCTGTATGTTTCATAATCAATGTAAAACTGTATTTTTGATAAAATCGAAGATTTTGTATGTATCAAATAATAAGCTACATTGCCTTTCACAACTTTCTTCTCTTCTGGATATAAAAAAGCAACAGCTAACTCTATATTTTCTATTTGAGACATTTCTCTTTCCAGAGAGGTTATCCACCCACCTCCATTATATCCACCTTCTTGTATTTCAAACAATGATGGTGTATTTGTAAACCAGAGTAGTTTCATAATAGAAAATAAATTGCTGTTAATAAAAAATCATAGTATATCCATTATACCGTATTATGTTCAGATTTATTATCCAATAGTTCCAACACTTCGGAGTCTGACTTAAGACGTAATTCTTTAGAGTAACATATTCCAACGCAAATCCATACCAACAAATACCTAAAATTAAAAGTAGGCAATCCGAACGGAACCATATCGATCAGCCACAATAAAACAAGGGCTGCACACCCTTTGGTAAATAAATTTCTGGAAAAAAACATCCCTTTAATAAAAGCCGGTACCAGAATTAATAGAAATAATAACAAATATACTATTCCTCCATCAAGAATCATTTGCAGATAACCGCATTCAATGTAATGCCTATAATCAACATTCGGATTATCTGAATAAAATGCGTTTTCTTCCGAAATTTCTATACCCGGACAATAATACAACCCATTCAAGCCTTTTCCCATAATCCAGTTCTTATTATCTTCATTCATATCTGCATAATAATAAACCAGAACTTCTCCCCTTGTATCCTCCGTTGCACGTTCCGTAATCTTAGAGAAATAACCCTCCTGATTATTTACGAATACAAATATACCTCCTATGAACAAAAATGTAGATAATAATAGCACCGTCATCTTGGCTCCGAAAGGTACTCTTTTATTATAAATTATATAGATACAAAAGGCTGCAAAAAAATATCCGCCAAATGTTAGCATAATATTTCGACGAGCCAATAAAGTGATAATAATCAAACCGAGTATAATCGCTATTATAGAAAGCACAATAGTTTTTTTGTCGTGAAAATAAGATGTCAGGATTAAAAAACCTGCACCCGGAACAAATGACCAAACATACATCTCACTTATATCTTGGTTTTTATAATAACCCAAAATATAAAATATCGGAATAAGCAATATAAATAGGATTACAAGTTTTTCACTAAAATATATTAGTTGCCGAAGAAAAGGAGCCGAGGCTACAGGCAGCAATACTATTAATGGAACAAGGTATTGCAAAAACAGATATGGTGAAAATAGATAATTCGATACATTATCATAATCAACTGTTATACCAGATAATATTATATAAGCAGTCCAGATTAAATACAAAATAAAGGTGTATTTGAGATATAGGCTGGTTATATTCTGAAAAGATACAAGTTTTCCAAAATACCAAGTAAATCCGATTAGGGATGGAACAAAAATAGTGACCTTCAATATACTGGCAGGTAATAGAAAAAGTAAAATACAGAGTGTTGTACTATATAACAAAAAACAAAGAATAAACCTGCTTATTTCTTTTTCAGACTGGTTATCAACCCTATATGATATTATGCTATCCATATTCCTTTTTTCTTCTGAATGAATACTTTCATGAATTGAATAGGGGCAAATATAAAACCATTAATATTTGCAATGATCGAAGCTATAAAAAGGGAATAGATTCCCATATCTAGGTATTTAATAAAAACCAATGCTAATATCAAGTATAAAAATGGAGTAAACACACTAGATATCAACTGAATACGAATTGCTCCAATTCCATTTAATATATTAACAAATATACTTCCGAATAATGTTATCAGTATATAAATCAAACACCACAATGACAGATTAAATGGAATATTGATATACTTATTTCCAATCCATATATTATATACTAAATTTGAGGCAATAAGCATGATTATTCCCGCGATAGACAACAACAACAACACTTTCAAATATTTCTTTGTTGCATTTATGATCCACTGATATTCATTTTTGTTATAAGCATCTGTGGATGCCGACCAAAGAGGCATCAATAACATAGCAAATATAATATTGAGAACACTAAAATATTTAAATGCCGTATTATAGTTTGTTACTTCTGACATATTGAAATAATGAGCTATTATTAAATTAGCAGTCTGGTATTGTATTATGGCTGCAATTTGAATAATAAAAAATTTGAAGCTGAGCCCAATTAAATCTTTTATACACCATAGTTTAAAATATTTTAATGACGGTGCTATTTTTTTATATTTTTTATTAAATAAATTTATATTGAACAAAATGGCAACAACCAGTGGAGAGGCACATAATCCGATACATAAATACAACAAAGATCCCGGTAGAAGAAAATACATAGCACAAACAATAATCAGAGATAAGAATTGCCCTATAGTATCTATTAATGATGAATAAGCAGCTTTTTGATCGGCTAATAATATTGTATTAATTATTTTTAGAATAAATGTTAGACAAAAATAGCTAAAGATAATCAAGATCAATTGCCTTACAGATTCTCCGGCAGAGTTTGATATGCTAAGAATATTTACCCAATCTATATATTTATTTGCAAAACAAAAAATGAGCCATAAACCAACAAATATAAATGACAGAACGATATATGTTGTACTTACGTATGTTCTCGCCAAGTCATTATCATCTTGATCCAAAGCCTTTACAAGTCTATTTCTCAAACCATTAGAAAGGCCTATATCGAAAAGTGAAAGCCATGTAACCATCGAACTTATCGTCAACCATATCCCATACTGTTCTGATCCAACAAAACGAATCGATATGGGAACGAGTAGTAAACTAGTGGCAACACTTAGTGCCTTTAGTATTACAGAGAAAAATGCATTTCTTTTTACAATCGATGAGCGCCCTTGTCCTAATACATTGCTTTCAACATAATACTTAATTCTTTTTTGTATTTCCATAGCCATAGCCATACGCACTTTTAGTACTAGTACCGTTCATCACAAGTGATAGATTTTTCAATTTACCATTCTTTACGATTGATTCTGCTATTCTTAAATTAGATTTATTTGTATAATTAGCTCTGTACAGATAGAGAGTCATATCAGAGATTCGATCTAAGGCAAATGTATCTGAAACCATGCCAACAGGAGCAGAGTCTACTAAAATGAAATCAAAATTACTACGTAAATATTCAAATAATGAGTCCAGCCTATCTCTCAGCAGCAACTCAGACGGATTAGGTGGTATCGGACCTGCCGGAATCAAGTATAAATTGGGGTGCAGATTAGACAATGGGATTATTATATCCTCTGCTTTCATATCATCATCAGCCAGATAATTGGTTATTCCATCTTTAGAGTTAACACCAATGTATTCAGCTAATTTTGGGTTACGGATATCTAATCCCACAAGAATAACCTTCTTGCCTTTCATCAAAGAAAAGGACAGTGCCAGATTTAGCGAGAAGAAAGACTTTCCTTCTCCCGAAATACTGGAAGTGATGAGAACAACTTTTTCTTCTTTTTTCAGCACAAACTGAATGTTTGTACGCAACAGACGAAATAATTCGGCTGTAGAATTTGTCTCGCCATCGCTAACAACAACTCTCTCTCCGCTTTTGTCAAGACATATTTCACCAATAACCGGAACATTTGTAGCCTCTTCCAGCTCTTCTTTTATCGTTAATTTAAATTTAAATACTTTAATTAGATAAACAATCACTATCGGAATCATTATACCAATTACAAGAGCTATAATCAAAATATTAAATTTCTTAGGGCTTATTGGCTTATATATATTATATGCCGAATCTACAATTTTCGCCTTCGGAGTATTGGATGCAAGTGTTAACTCTGCTTCTTCTAACTTTTTTAGCAAAAAGATATACAATTCCGATTTTATCAATTGTTGCCGCTGCAAATCAACATATTCTCGTTCCTGGGTAGGCATTTTTTGCATCCGTGACTGCATTTCAGATTCTTTTCCGCTCCAGTCTTTCTTTGTGGAAGACAAGTCTTTCCGGACTTGTTCAATACTCTGCGACACATTTTTACGCATCATATCTAACTGATCATTCAGTGTCAAAACCGTAGGATTTGATTCACTCGTATTGCGTAGGAGCTTATTCCGTTCCAATACAACAGAATTATATTCATTGGCCGACTTAGCCAGAGCTTCAGGCAATCCAAGGCTGGATGGAATGAGTGAATATTTGTTTGCCGGATCTTTCATGTAACCGTCAATCATTTTCACTATATTCAACTGGACTTCCAATTCAGTGTTTTTCTCTTGGACTGTACCCATTGTTTCCAAAAATATTTTTGCCTCAGCGTCGATATCAGTCAGATTATTTTCTTTCTTATAGGATTCTACATTTTCTTCTATTGTGTTCAGATCTTTTGATATGTATGCGATCCGTTCATTGATAAATATTGCTGAATTCTTTGCATTTTTGTTTTTATCATCCAGCGCATCTATATTGTATAGTTCTATGAACTTGTACAGAATATCTTTCCCTTTTTGCTTATTTGTCTCGTTAATGCTCAAATTGATAATATTAGATCTCTTATTCATTGCCGAAACACCAATATTTTTTCGATATTGCTCCGCCATCAAATTCAAACCAATGATCCAAACTTCCAGTTTATAAGACTTTTCGGATATTGTTGAGTTTAAACTTTTATCCAGTACAAATTTACCACAGACCGTATTCAATGTTTGCGGTAGTTGATTTACTTTATATGAATTTACAACATTATCATCATAGATGATATCGACAAGCATGTCTTTACCTTTCTCCACTTTTATTTTCATCCCGATGGGTGCAGACAAAGTGTCCGAAAGATATTTCGAATAATTGACAACAATTGGAGATGTATTATATAGATTTTTATCGAATGGAAATTTCTTTAATACATAAACCGTATTTAATCCAAGTTCAGAAATCATACTCCGCATAAGAGTTTGTGATGCCAAAGCCCCTATTTCATCATCGATAGCTGCAGAAGTTGCAAGCCCATCCATACCCGCAGCCTTCATGATAGATGCCTCCATCATGCTTCCATTTTTTGAGCTATCCGTTTTTATAACAATACTCGCTCTCATATTGTATACCGGATCTACAAACTTCAGATATAGAAAAGCAAGAGTCAAACAACAAAAAGCCGATAGCACGAACCACTTCCAAAATTTTAAATAATAAAGTACTGTTTCAGTTATGTTAAAATCTAAACCATTATGGTTCTTAGGAGTATATATTTTAGACATGTTTTATTTATTTAAACCGATAATTAAGGATACTGATACCGATATAGCTGTTAAAGTATATCCTATGATTGATGTCACCAAAGTGAGGTTATATTGGCGTTGTGATCCCATATTAGAATCTCTTTGTTTTTGTTCATTAGGCTCCACATATATAACATCGTTTTGCTGTAAATAAAATACAGGAGATGACAGAAAATCGCTCTTTGTCAAATCGATACGAAAATATTCCTTCTTACCATTATTATCTCTTATCAGCAATACATTATTCCTGTTGCCATAGATTGTCAAATCTTTGGCTGTTGCAATCGCATCCAAGACAGATGTACGCTGCCCTGAAAAATAATAAGCTCCGGGAGACAAAACTTCCCCTATCACAGAAACCCTGAAATTTAATATCTGAATGTTGACTATCGGATCTTTTACATATTCTTTAAGCCTCGATTCCAAATACGCAACAGTTTCATCGATTGTCATTCCACTAATCTTTAGTTTTCCCAGAGTTGGAAAATTTATTTCTCCGGCCTGACTGACAACATAGCTATTCGCATTTGCGGTTGTTTGAGGAGTATATTTAGCGGCCTCTCCGGTTACACTTCGGTTCATTATAGAAGCGCTATTAGATAAATTGAAATCTTTCACGGCCAATGGATCAACAGAAGATACAATTATTGTCAATTCATCGTCTGGCCTTATAGTCGTGGGATGAGAAGTGGTTATAGACTCTAGTTGTTCATTTGTATATTTGTCAATATTCTGAAAGTAGGCTACGTTTGGTTTTTGCTGCGAACAAGACGTTATAACAAGACAAAATAGTATAAATATTATAATTTGCTTCATTAAAAAATTTATATTTAAGTATAGATTAAAACAATAGTTATAGCAATAGAAAATAGAGTATTCTAGAAACGAAAAAAACTGCTCTATATTGTATGTGGTATTAAAAAATCCCTGTCTATTTTCAGCGATGCAAAGATATTTAGAATTTATTTATTAACAATGCCTGTTGATAAATAAACAATACAGAATGTCTTAGAAAATGATATTATAACTATATTTGTGAAATGAAAAATCTTATTTCACATATCAATTTCTTAATTACAAAGCACAATTGTGTGATTGTACCGGATTTTGGCGGATTTGTCGTGAACAGGACAGCAGCATCTATCAACGAAGACGGAATTGTTGTTGCACCCAAAATTTCATTTGCTTTCAATCAGGATTTGAAATACAACGATGGGCTGCTAGCCGAATCATATATGAATGACACAGGTGTTTCGTATGAAGAAGCATGTGAAACAATAACCGAGGTGGTAAAAAGATTAAATACAGCTTTAGCCGTAAAAAAAACAGTGAACTTCGGGCGAATAGGTGAATTGTCTATAAATGAAACAAATGGAGCCTTAATCTTCACTCCTAACAAAAACGTATTTTTTCATCCGTTAATATTTGGTTATTCAAATTTGCTTATAGAACCATTGGCTAAAATTACCGAAATAAAAGAAAAAATAGAAGAAAAGAAAAAACGGTTCGAGATAAAACGCTATTTAGGTGGTGCAGTGGCTGCTGCAGCTGCAATTTTTTTCTTTTTTGTGGCTTCCACCCCAATCACAGAAAATAATAGTACCGAAATTCAGAAATCAGGGTTTCTGACCAATATTACAAAAACAGTTCCAGCATCTTCGCCCGGAGTTTTACCTCAAGAGGCACTGAATGAGGATGGAGTTGATATAAGCAAACTGCCAACAACAGCGACTTTAGATGAAATAAAAACGCCCGCTTCTGTAGAAACCGGAGCTAAACAAGCAGCAGAGCCAACGCCAACTGCCATAAAAAAACCGTTCTACATAATCGTAGCAGGCGAAATTGGGAAAAATGCAGTAGAAAGACGTTTGTCACAAATAAAGAACGACGGATTAGCATCCGCAAGGACACTTGAATCACCCAGCAGAACACGTATATACGTTGCCTCTTTTGCATCAAGAGCAGAAGCTGAAACCTATCTGGTACAGTTCAAATCGAAGTATCCTAAATATGATGATGCTTGGGTGTATGCAAAAAACAGATAAAAAACGAAATCGCTTAATTGCTTAATAGAGAATTCAGATTGTTCAAAAATGATGGACAATCTGTTTTTTTTCAGAGTGTTTGATAATTTGGAATCTCCGCTAAGTAGTCATACGATTGTGTTTCATAATTCATTTTACAGCAATAATGTTCCAGACCATTTGACACAATGAGGTACTGGACTTTCAATACAATATTGTAACGAACAATCTGATCAAATACACTCTGCGTAATTTTTACATCCGGCGACTTATATTCTATTATTACAAGGGGAATAATATCGGCATTATAGACAACCGAATCACAACGTTTCTTTTGCCTATTCAACTCTATTTGTATCTCATTTGCGATTAGAACTTCCGGATATGATTTATATTCAATCAGATAATTTATAAAATGCTGCCTCACCCATTCTTCAGGAGTCAGAGCCACATATTTTTTGCGCAAGCGATCCCAGATCAAAGGTCTTTTACCGACAATCTTAGTCTTAATATCATAATCAGGAAGATTCAACTCGAACATTTTTGCTATCTTTGCTAATTAATTTTTTGTAAAACGATTGTAACCTCGTCTTCTTTGTTACAATTATGCCATAATACATTTTAAAAGTACGAAATTATGAAAACTAAACAAGAAATAGTCGAAAATTGGCTACCAAGATACACAAAAAGACCTCTGGAAGAATTTACTGAATACATTTTATTGACAAATTTCAGCAAATATGTAGATATTTTTGCGGAACATTTCAACGTCCCCATCGTAGGTTTGGATAGCAATATGCCCAATGCATCTGGCGGTGGCATCACCATTATAAATTTTGGTATGGGCAGCGCAAATGCAGCCACAGTGATGGATCTGCTAAGTGCCATTAAACCCAAAGCTGTTCTATTTTTAGGAAAATGTGGAGGTATTAAGAAGCACAATCAACTGGGCGATTATATTCTGCCTATTGCGGCAATACGCGGCGAGGGAACATCGAACGACTATTTTCCACCAGAAGTACCATCATTGCCGGCTTTCAGCCTCTTACGTTCTTTGTCTTCCAACATTCGTGATTTCAATCGTGACTATTGGACAGGAACAGTCTACACAACCAACCGCAGAGTTTGGGAGCATGACGAGGAATTTAAAGAATATCTGAGAAGTATTCGTGCAATGGCCGTAGATATGGAAACAGCGACACTGTTCACCTGTGGATTTGCGAACCAAATACCAACAGGTGCACTATTGTTGGTTTCGGATCAACCGATGATACCAGAGGGTGTGAAAACAGACAAAAGCGACCAAACCGTAACACAAAAATTCGTAGATGAACACGTAAAGATCGGGATCAAAGCTCTGACCACACTCATCAACAATGGTTCTACGGTCAAACATCTGCGTTTCTAAAATAAACACGTTGTATCGATTATGACTTTTGAGCAAATAAAATCAGATATTCAAAACCGAAAATTCAGTCCTGTCTATTTATTGATGGGAGAAGAACCTTATTACATTGATGAACTGACCGATTTGCTGCTGAACACTGCCATACCTGAGGAAGAACGCGACTTCAACCAAACCATCTTATATGGCATGGAAACGGACGTGCCATCCATTATTACGCTAAGTCGCAGTTTTCCGATGATGTCGGATTTCCAACTTGTAATTGTAAAAGAGGCTCAAGGGTTAAAAAAAATAGAAGATCTGGATATATATGCAAAAAATCCACTGCAATCGACTATTTTGGTACTCAACCTGAAAGGTTCTACACTCGACAAAAGGAAAAAACTTTATGCAGAAATAGAAAAGCGTGGAGTCGTATTTGAATCTAAGAAAATACCGGAATATAAGATTCCGGCTTTCATACAATCTTATTTTACTTTGCGCAAAATCGGTATTGATCAGAAATCGGCACAGATGCTAACCGATTTTATCGGTAATGATTTAAGCCGTTTGGTCAATGAGTTAAACAAATTATTGTTATCATTACCCACAAACGAAAAAAGGATAACAGATGACCTGATTGAACGAAACATCGGCATCAGTAAAGATTTTAATAATTTTGAACTTTTAAAAGCCGTTATAGAAAAGAACACATTCAAAGCCAATCAGATCGCCGACTATTTTGAGAAAAATCCAAAGAACAACCCTCTTATTGTGACTCTGGTGGTGCTATTTAATTTTTTCAGCAACTTGATGATCTGTTATTGGGCAAAAGACAAATCCGAAACCGGAATTGCCAATGAACTCGGATTTAGGAACCCATATCAGGCAAAAGATTATGTCTCCGCTCTTCGCAACTATAATGCGTTTAAATGTATGAACATTATAGAACTATTACGCACCTATGATGCAAAGTGCAAGGGAGTGAGCAATGTTTCAGTACGTGACGGTGAACTACTCAAAGAACTACTCTATAAGATGATGCATTAAGCACGTTTTAAATACTTTTCAATACTAATTTCTTCTTTGCAGCAGTTGATATCTGAGAAAAGAAATCTTTTATCTCATTGTATTTATCCTTGCTATATTTTCCAGTGAAAACATCTATTTCTTGAACATAAGTAATCTTATTCCCGTCCACTTTAATTTGTGTACTCAGTTTTCCAAACGGAGTTTCCAATAAAATATCTTTTGGCAAAGATTCCGGTGCATAATTTTCAGGGATGATATACTCTATAGTGTCAATTTCCGAATAACCTTCCTGTATCTGAATATCGAGCTTGCGTGTGGCTGCAGAAAAAACACCGGAGTTCAGCTTTGCCAATGGACAAATTGGTATGAACAGCCTGTTTCCTGTTTTATTTGCAAAATCAGGAGCCTCAATGCTCACTTTCATGCTACCTGATGGCATCGCACTTTTATTTTCAGATGTAACAATATTTCCATATAATACTTTAGGTAATTTCAGGTTGCTGTCCAAATATTTAATCTGGACATCCCTGTCATTCGTGCTAAAGAAATAGCTATTATTATCATATCTGAACAAATAGTCCGTAAAAGTACATTCTGCTTTTGCACTACCATCCTCACCAATTTTGACGATCAGATTAGACACACTTTTGTTTTCCTTATCCGGATATGAAGGCAATCTACACAATTTGCCACCTTCGTCCGAAATGACAAGTGCATCATGACCCGAGATATTATCATGAACGAAACCAAACGGAGTTGTACTTGAAGTACATTCAAGCCAAATACTATCATTTTTTTGAGGAACAAATAATATCGCATGATTTGTTTGACTCACATTGGCAAAATCAGGATAAAGCAAATAATCACTTTTTCCACTTTTGATTTCGCAATAATAAGACGTTATGCCAATACTTTTAAGCATTGCCAGCATATAATTTGAAAGAGCCTTACAATCACCAAATTTTGTTTTATATACCTTGTCGGCTGGAATTGGCTGAAAACCACCTATCCCAAGTTGAATGCTCACATAACGGGTATTTTTTTGCAAATATTCGTATAAAATTTTTATTTTCTCCGTATCGTTTTTGGCATTTTTCGTCATATCGACTATCTGAGCTACGAACTCAGGGCTGAGTTTATCATTGTCTTTCAGAAGCCCATTCACCCATAAACCATAGTTCTTCCATGTATCCATATTTCCACAATGCGAATCGTAACAGAAATCGGATAACCCGAACATGACTGATGGTATAAAATCCGACACAAAAGGAGCATATGGTTCACTTGGTATGCTTTTCAGATTTTTAAGAGAAATAGAATATACGTTATTACTACCAACCTGTGATTCAGTTATTGGAATATTGCCATCGTTCTTGATGCGAATTTTCAAGGAAGAAGGCACGGCTAACTGAAAGGTTGCATTTTCTACTGACTCATAATAAGCGGAATAAGGTCTAAAAACAGGATAGGATAAAATCCCATTTTTCATTTTCACCTCGTATGTATATTCAACCGTGAATGGATAAGTCGGATATTTACATTCATACGATGCTGTATAATCATCCGTAGAGAATGTGTAGCCATCAAGATTCATCGTAGAGATAGATAAATCACTTTTTTTGATTTTTTTTACGACTTTCCCCATTGCATCAGATATTGTCCCAGAGAAACTGCTCAAATCATGGAATTTATCTCCTGAAAGAGAAAAATTTGCGCTGTTGTCGGCTCTTCGGTCTAGGATAGTCACAATTTTAGTTATTTTGTATGTCGCATCCGTCATGCTTGTTTGTGTGCAGACTATATCATAGCTTCGAATCACCGAAAATGCGCTTTCTTTGAGACTATCCGGAATTAAAAACGCAGGATAGTCAACTGCTGCAAAAGCAGAAGATATTGTCGATATGAAAATATTAATACATACCAATAACTTATAAGCCTGTTTCATATTTCTTCTTATAACATTGTTTATTGCGCAACAGCTGCTGCTTTCTTTAATACAATTTGTTCCGAATTTTTCGCTACAACTTTTGTAAAAAAGTCTCTCAGATCTTCATATTCTGTGGGTAAAAAAAGCAACCGTTTCAATTGAAATTGATATTGCAATTTTATTTGATTGTCTGCTTGTAAGATACGATATTGCAAAGAAATATCATTTTTCTCTCCAAACACAAATCTTTCGGACTTTGGAAGTGCATCCACAACATATCCTTCCGGAATATCAATATTTACAAGTTGGACATAGTTTTCTATATAATCAAAATTGACAGGATATATCCTCGTTTCTTTCTTAAATGGATTTTCACTGATATGTTTTTCAATCATCGGTGACAAATAAAGATATTCATCGCCCAGTGCAAAATCAGTTTTGCTCTTATAACTCATCTTCAATGATTGTGCAGGATCTTCTATTCCAGTTATATTGAAATCGCCAATATCACTTGAGGTTTCTGCAGCAAGTTTTTCCAGATATTCGGTCTGATCTTTATATGAAAAATATCTAGAGCGAAAATCGTAAGCAGAATTACCTTTAGATGAGTATGCAATATCTTTGATTAGTTGGCTATCTGCAAACGAATATTGTCCGCTGATCATTTCATTTCCGGTAGACAGTGGAGTAAGATCAACCCAATCACATCGGTTTTCTATCATCTTGCGAGCCTCTGTTACAATACATTTTTCAGGAAGAACGTTCCAATCGCCAAAGCGTGATGAGGCATCTGTATAATAATAAATTGTATCTATGAGTATTCCCGTAATGGTATTGTTAAATGATTCGACTGAGGGATGGGTTAGCGGCAATTTTCCATTACTGCGTGTACTGAGGATAACGGGAAAGGCATTGAACCCTCCGGCTTTCAGAGCATTGATGAGTAAGAAATTAATATCAGCACTACTACCCACTCCTGTATTAAGCGCTTTTTTAAGATCATCGGGATACATCCGGTTTCTATCATTCCATTTAACTTTGCTTTTGATCATGCTTTGAATATCCCTTGCACGTTCTATTGTGATAGCTGCCGGTTTGATTTGATCTTTGAACAATCCTTCTTTTTTCAGATTATTGCCAAAATATTCATTTTCAAATAGCCTCTTGTCTATCTCAGACCAAGAGGTTGTATAATATTTTATTGTGCTATAAGGGTATTGGATGCTTTGAAGTTCAAAGGTAACCTTCGATCTGTAATCTTCCGTTGTCCACATATATGGCTCCTGTTTCAAAGCTGAAATATTTTCACCCTTAAAAACATATTTCGCGACACTGCATCTCAGTGTAGATGTTTGTCTTCTGCCATTATCATCACGATAAGATAGTTGAATTGTTTCATTTTCGTCAGACTTGTCTCCAACAATGTGCTCATACCCTTTAGTAGTTACATTAAATCTATAATATTCAGGTATTCTGATTTCATAAAAAGTATAGGCTGTGGGCACTGAATTTTGGAAGTCAAAATCACGTAGATGAGTATAAAAGTCAGACACCAGAGTGTATTTAAATTCTATCACGGAACCGACTTTTGCTGCAGGCATTGTAAACTTTTTCAATTTCAAGTTATTATCCTGATTTTCTTCGGTAATAAACTCTTTGCTCAGTTTGGTTTTGATTATCTTTCCATCTTCCAGATTATAAGTAGTGCCATTCAACCCATTTATTTGTTCTTTATTGCTGTTATTGAATTCATAAAACAAAATACTCTGATTGCAGAGATCAAGACCTTCAGATTTCAATATTTTTATTTTAACTTCTATCGTCTGTTCAAACTGAAAATCTTCTGTCAAAGCGCTAAATTTAAAACGAGTCTCGCCTTTTTTTAGTAAAATAACAGCCGAAGCTGTCGTATCCGGAGCGTAACTTGTCATCGTCATTTCATCCATCGTCACATTTCCGTATTTACTTTGAGAGAAGCAGTTTAGCGCAGCAACACAAATTGAAAATGCCAATATTAATCTGAGTCGTTTCATGTCTTTTATTTAAAATTGTTTTTATTTGTAAATATAATGAAATTTTAAATAATACAAATTTTTATGAAAATAAAAAGAGGAGCATTTTCAAATACTCCTCTTCTACGATTATCTTCTCAACACAAAGTTTTAAATATTTTCTTTTATTTTATTACATATAGAAATAAATTCATCTTCACTTAATTTTAACTTAGGATTAGATAAATTCATATCAGATTCCTTACTGATTGGGATGAGGTGGATATGTGCATGTGGTACTTCCATACCCAATACCATAATGCCAATACGTTTACATTGAACTGACTTTTCAATCGCTTTTGCTATTTTTTTTGAAAAAAGCATCATGCCAGACAATATCTCACCATCCAAGTCAAAGATATAATCAATCTCCTGTTTAGGAATTACCAATACATGCCCTTTAGTCATCGGATTAATGTCTAGAAAAGCAAAAAAATTATCGTCCTCCGCAATTTTATAAGAAGGTATTTCTCCTGCTACGATTCTGCTGAAAATACTTGCCATTATCTTTCCCTATATACTGATTCTAGATGGAGATGTCTATAATTTCAAAGGTCATGAAACCCGAAGGTACTTTGATTTCCACAACCTCTCCTACTTTTTTACCCATCAACCCCTGAGCTATAGGCGTACTCACAGCTATTTTATTTTCCTTCAGGTTGGCTTCACTTTCCGCCACCAGAGTGTATGTCATTGTTTGGTTATTTTTTGTATTTTTGATAGTCACCTTGTTCAATATCTGAACTTTATCGGTTCCTATTGCATCTTCATTTATCAGGCGGGCATTGGCAATAAGGCCTTTCAGTTGTGATATTTTAGCTTCAAGAATCCCTTGTGCTTCTTTTGCTGCATCATATTCGGCGTTTTCAGATAAATCTCCTTTGTCACGCGCTTCGGCTATCTGTCTTGATATAGCAGGCCTCTCAAATGCTTCCAATTGATAAATCTCTTCTTTTAGTTTTTTGTAACCGTCCTCGGTCATATAACTAACTGCCATAATGTTTTTTAATTTTTAAATTGTTTATTTAGTATGTTTTCCAAAAAGATACAAAAAGAAAAAGAATCCTTGCCTTATAAGACCAGAACTCCTCTTCTTTCAATTTTGTTAGAACAAAGATAAGCTTAATTTTTCATCTTTGCAAAAGAGCCAAATGTTTTATAACACTTTTGCTATTTCCGCCTCCAATGTTTCGCCTTGCAATATTCGTTTTACTATTTCGTACTGTTTATTAACGATATAGGTTGTAGGTAATCCTTGTATATTGAATAGTGTGATAAGTTTTGAATTGAAAGCCTGATCATCTCTTACGCACGTCCAGGGTAAATTGATTGCAGCATTCTTCCATGCATGAATGTTATCATCAAATGATATTTGGTAGATGGTTATATTTTGTCCAAATTTTTCATATGCCTTGTTCAATTCACTATTATGCGCGGGCGAATATTGATCCAGATAAGTTGTAAAATCCAACACAATGACTTTTCCTCTGAATGAGGCTAGGTTCACGACCTGATTATGAGCATTGGGCAAACTTATATTCAACAAATCAGACTGATCTGTAACCGCAGCATTTTTCAGAAATTCTGCCTGAGCCTCCATGTTTTGTTTCGTCTTCATGGCAAGCAAAGTGAAATTACGCAATTGCTGCGCCCTTGGACTCTCTTTATAGTTCATATCCCATTGAGTAGCTACTGCACCATACAGCTTTGATTCTTTCCGGTCATACGGATCAAAGATCAAATCTCCGTTTATTCTTTGGAATAATGCATAATATGCAGCAAGGCTTTTAGGCGTTTTCACAATCACATCCATGGCCAAAGTTTTCAATCCAGATATAGACTGAAGTGCCAAAGTAGTGAATGCCGTATCTGAAATAGATTTATCATTCAATTTTTTTGTCAACACATTTATATCATTGGCTACCGCATAATTTTTCAGCGTTATTTCTTTTATTTTATTACAATTATCTGATCCCTCAACAGTGTAGTCTGTCGCAAAATGGTCTTTCGTTGCATGCACTACAATAGTTTCAATTGAATCAACACCCAAGTTAATATATTGATTTCCAAAACGCAAAGCGTATAACTCAGGATATTTCGGAGCAGGACTTTTAAATTCAAATTTTCCGTCACCACCAACCTTTACAGAATCGATCGTCGTAACGGTCGACAATTCTCTCTTTTCAAGATATATAAGAGTGTCTTTGGCTCCTTTTATTTCACCTGAGAGAGTGAACTTCGGTTCGTTTTTGCAGGAGAATAGAATTGTGAGTGAAACAAAACACAATATTAAGGGTTTCAAAATTTTAGACATATTCATAATTCTAACTTCGATTTAATATTTTGAAAGATATGATGCAAAGATATGAAATTTATAGAGAATAAGCACTTTTTCACATCAAGCTCATGAGTTCAAATCCGCACAGCAATATTGTATATAAATTAACTATATCATCAATGCATTTTCGAAACCAAGCAATCAGGTTAACATTAATATTTACAATAGAATAATTCAACGAATCTGACAATACGAAAAAATTATCAGATTGACAGTTTTCTATCATAAAGAGCTTCAAATACATCCAGTCAATAGCTTTAAATGTGTTAAAAATATATTTTATTACAGATATCAATGTCAATTATTGTTACCTTGCGGCGTTTATTGATGCTTAATTTTTAATTTTTTTAATTTATGAGAACATTTACACAAAATTTGTTTCTAATATTTCTTACGTTATTAGCTCTAGGATTAAATGCTCAAATTTATCTCACTTATTATTTTTCTTTCGAAACTCAGTGTGAATTTTTTAAATTTA
>JBKECE010000061.1:0-1972 GCA_047974325.1 Dysgonomonas sp.
TGATTTAAAGACCAGTGTTTTAAGCATCAATCACGATGTCTATGGCATCTTTTTGACATATCTCGGCTATGCTCTTTTCATCCTCTCGATGATATGGTATCTGCTGTCACCACAAAATGAATTCAGAAAACTGTTGAATCACCCATTGCTGAAAAAGACTGCTATCTTATTGTTATTATTCATACCCTTGGCAGGATACTCGCAAGTCTTGACAAAAGACAGCCTGACAATCGAAAAAAGATATGCTGACGAGTTCGGCAAACTTTGGATACTTTACGATGGGAGAATTGTTCCTATCAATACTTTTGCACACGATTTCGCACTGAAAATAACAGGAAAAACCTCATTTAGTTATCTAAATACCAATCAGTTTCTTGCCGGATTTCTTTTTTTTCCTAACAAATGGCAGAATATTGCTCTATTTGAAGTAAATGACAATACACTGAAAAAAGAGCTGAATGCCGAAACAGAAAAAGCCGCACTTATTGACTTTTACGATGCAGAAGGGAACTATAAACTCAGCAAATATTGGGAACAACTGAGCCATAAAGCTCCTAAAAGCGGATTGCTGAAAGAAGCTGAAAAATTGGACGAAAAAATCCAGCTAATCAATATGCTTCATGGCGGAAGTCTGTTGCAGATATATCCCCAACAGATAAAAGGACATGTGCAGTGGTTCTACCCAACACAGAATCTGCGCACAAGAGAGGAACAGAAAAACCTGACAATCATTCGCTCATCTCTCTTGTCTTACTATCAGGCAATATCAGACAATAACGTGCGAAAAACAGAGGAATCGCTCAAAACTATTAGCGACTTTCAACTGGCAAATGCTAAAGACGTATTACCGAGCAACATACATCGTGATGTTGAAATATTTTATACGAACATCAATTTCACATCTATCCTTTTCAAAATCAACCTGACGTTGGGAATTCTGTCTCTGCTCTCGATCTTTATGCCAACAAATAAGAAATGGAGGACGGCTAACAACATTTTTTATATCTCATTGCTTTTTGTATTCGCCATACAAACTTTGTCTATTGGGATGAGAACTTATATCGGCGGACGTTTGCCGTTCAGCAATGGTTTTGAGACAATGCTCCTTATCGCATGGTGTGCCATGCTGTTGGCTGTGGCTTTTGGACGAAAAATACCGATGGGTATTTCTTTCGGCTATTTAATATCAGGATGTTCTTTGCTCGTGGCTCATTTGGGGATGATGAATCCGCAGATAACACCGCTCGTTCCTGTTCTTTCATCGCCATTGTTGAGCATTCATGTTTCGGTAATAATGATTGCTTACACCTTGTTGGGCTTCATCATGCTGAATAGTTTGGTGTCACTGCTTCAAGTTATTTTCAGCAAAAAAGATAAAGCAGAAAGCACAATGCTGCAACTCGAACAAAACAAAATATACAGCCTCATTTGCCTCTACCCTAGCCTGCTTTTTCTGGGAGCAGGAATTTTTATCGGTGCTGTTTGGGCAAATGTTTCGTGGGGACGCTATTGGGGATGGGATCCGAAGGAAGTGTGGGCATTGATCACATTTTTGATTTACAGCCTCATTGTGCATCAGAAAAATTTGAGGTTATTCACCAATCCTCTCTTTTTTCATGCTTTCGGGCTGATTGCATTTTCGAGCGTATTGATGACTTATTTCGGAGTTAATTATTTTCTAGGAGGGATGCACAGCTATGCCGGCGAAATGCACATGAGTTCTCCGCTTATTCTCATTTCCATTGTCAGCTTAATTCTATTTGCTCTTATATTTCTGGCTTATAGAAAATCCAGATTATTGAATCGAGAAAGAGAATAAGATTACTTCATCTTTGTTAATTCATATTCTTTATAATAAGGACTAATGAAAAATTGTTCTCTCTGAAATGTTGTATCTCTCAGCTCATTCATGGTGTTCTTATCAATATCATCAAACCATGAATAGTAGCCAATACCATTTTTTATTAAAAAC
>JBKECE010000072.1:0-8223 GCA_047974325.1 Dysgonomonas sp.
TGGCAAAGATGTCTTATGAGAAATTCAGAGAAACAAGAGACAATCTGTACCTTGATGTCTATACCCAATGGTATATCTTATGTAGTTTACAACAACGTTTGGTGAATAACAGGGAAAATAAAGCTTTACTTTCCCAACTCGAAGAACTGGCTGTTCGCAAGTTTGCTTCCCCATCGGGCAATTCATCTACAGGATATTCCATTCCGTCTCCCCCACCTTCGGCAGCAAGTAGCACTCCTGTGATCGCGGGCGGGGGTATGTCCGGTATGTCCTCAATGGGAGGTGGTAGCTCTAATTCTTCCTCTATGTCTACATCGCAAGGTAATATGTCCTCAATGGGAGGAGGTTCTACTGGTATGTCTTCTATGGGATCCTCCACATCTGGTATGTCCGATGTCTTACGCATACAATTGGAGATCGCCGAAATTGAAAACAACATAGCCAGCTTATTATCTGAAATAGCGGCAGAAAAAGCCAAATTTAATACTCTATTGAATCGTCATGTGAGCAGTGATATTCAGATCCCCGAATCATTCATGCAGACACCATTTCTTTTCGATGGAGCATCTATAATGGCTAAAATCGAAAATCAGAACCCGATGCTGGGAATGATAACAGAAGAAGGTCTCTCTTACAAGGCTAAAGCTGAAATGGATAAGAAGATGAGTTATCCGATGTTTGGTATAGGAGTGCAGTATATGCTTAATAAGAAAACTGATGAGGCAATGCTTGCAATGGGTGATATGAATGGCAAAGACATGATCATGCCAATGGTATCTGTCAGTATTCCCTTGTACCGAAACAAATACAAAGCTCAGCAGAGGGAGAGTAAATTTTGGTGGCAGGCCAGCCGTGAGAAATATGATAATACCCGCAATACGTTGGAATCAGAATTATATAAAACTAAACACCTTCTCGATGATGCAGCCCGCAAGATTGCCTTGTATAAAAAACAGGAGGAGTTAGCTAAGACAACCTATAATTTGATTATTCAGGAATTTGTTTCAGGTAAAAGTGACCTGACTAATGTAATTCAGGTACAACGGCAGTTACTAGACTATCAGTTAAAAGAAGCGGAATCTATAGCAAGTTACAATACAATGGTAGCCTCTATAGAGAAATTAATTTCATTTAAAAAAGATACGGAACAATAAAAAACTTTCATATTATGGATACGAATAAAATAAAACAAGTGTTCAGAAATAATTATGTCAAGTACGGGGTTATTCTGCTTGTGGGGCTCTTACTTGGGTGGTTAATATTTTCAGGAGGATCTGACTCTATGCATGCGGAAGATCATTCAGGACATACCCACGAGATGACCACAGATGAAAACGGAAAACAAGTGTGGACTTGCTCGATGCATCCTCAAATAAAAATGGATAAACCCGGTAAATGCCCTATTTGCGGAATGGATCTGATTCCATTAAAAACAGCAGGAACAGGAGATGCGGCTGTTGACCCGGATGCAATACAAATGTCTAAAGAAGCTGTCGCATTGGCAAATATTCAAACAACAGTTGTAAGCAAACAAAATCCGGTAAAAGAAGTCCGTTTGTATGGTACAGTTCAGGCAGATGAACGCCTATCTCAATCTCAAACCTCTCACGTGAATGGTCGTATAGAAAAGCTATTCATCAACTTTACAGGAGAGAGTGTACATCAGGGACAGACTATTGCCACTATTTATTCTCCGGAGTTATTGAGTGCCCAACAAGAATTACTTGAAGCTGCTAAAATGCAATCTGTTCAGCCAGCCTTATTGCAGGCGGCAAGGGAGAAACTAAGACTCTGGAAATTAACAGATCAACAAATTTCGCGGATAGAACAGTCTAAGACTATTTCGCCATACGTTGAAGTAAAGGCTACAACTAGTGGTATTGTTGTCGGAAAAAAAGTAAGTCAGGGTGATTACGTTAATCAGGGAAATGTACTGTTTGACGTTGCTAATTTTTCAAGAGTGTGGGTTATGTTTGATGCTTACGAGTCGGATCTTCCTTTCTTAAAGGTAGGAGATAAACTTGAATATACACTTCAGGCATTGCCCGGAAAAACATTGTCAGGAAACATTTCTTTTATTAATCCTATATTAGATCCTGTGACACGTACAGCTAAAATACGTATTGAAGCTGCTAATCCGGGTATGCAGTTAAAACCGGAAATGTATGCTAACGCTGTAATTAAGTCACCTCTTAAACAATACGACAATCAGCTAGTCATACCGAAGTCTGCCGTTCTCTGGACAGGTAAACGCTCAATTGTGTATGTAAAACAACCCAATACTGAAACTCCTGCATTTATGCTTCATCAGGTAGAATTAGGACCTTCTTTGGGTGATTCGTATGTGGTCGTTTCGGGTATAAATGACGGCGATGAAATTGTTACTAATGGTGCATTCACTATAGACGCGAGTGCCCAATTGGAAGGAAAGCGCAGTATGATGAACGAGGATTCTGCTCGTCCAGCAACAGGTCATGAAGGACATAATATGACTGGAAATTCTCATGATATGAATCATCATGAGCATCCAGATCATAATACGGCTAAAAATATTCAAACTGAAAAAAAAGCAAATACAGAACAGAGTATAATTAGTGTACAAGGACTTTGTGAAATATGTAAAAGTCGTATTGAGAAAGCGGCAAAATCGGTAAATGGAGTGATATTAGCAACTTGGAATGAGAAATCAAAACAACTTCAGTTAAACTTTGATCCGACTAAGACATCAATTAATGAGATTAGCAAAGCTATAGCTAATGCAGGACACGACACGAATAAATATAAGGCTCCAAATGCTGTTTATGATGCATTACCTAGCTGCTGTAAATACAGAGTTACTAAATAATCGATTTTTTCAAACAATTAATTTAAAATAAAAATGAAACATTTTTTTATAGTATCAATAACTTTCGGTGCAATATTTTTTGCTTCGTGTAACTCCAATGCTTCGACTAAGGAGGAACATAATACATCGGTAATCGAAACTCAGGATTCAAAAACAAATACAGAATCAGAACTTGCGAGTAACATTGATCATGCTACCCTCGGAGTACAAGGTGATTGTGAAATATGTAAAGAGCGCATTGAAACAGCCGCTAAAAGTGTAAAAGGTGTTGCTTCTGCCAATTGGGATATTAGTAAGAAGAAAATTGATCTCAGTTTCGACTCTAAACTAACAAATCTTGATTCTATAAGCAAAGCGATAGCTAAAGTGGGACATCGTACTGATAAAGATCCGGCAGATCCAGATGCTTATAAGGCGTTACCTACATGTTGTCAGGTATAAATACTTAGTATAAATTTTATACAACCACTCTAATTTATTTTTCATTAAATATTTATTCAGAGTGGTTGTATTTAAAGGACATGGTTATGAGTAATAAAATTAAAGTAAGTCCAGTAAAAAAGCTGGAACCGACACCTCCAAAACATGTTTTTTTTGATAGATATATATCGATTATTAGTTTGAGCATAGGATCTATTATCGGTCTTTTATTTTGGTATCTTTTAATACGGTGTGGTAATGGTTCTTGTACGAAGTTAAGTTATCCGGTTCCATTCATGGGAATATCAGCATTTATCACATGGTGTATATTTATAGCGATTTTTAAAAAGGGATAATCTTCATCATATTAATTAACAAGAAAATAGCCTCCATATGAATAGTAATGATAGCTCAATAACACTGCCTTACGAATTAGAAAAAACAGTGTTGTTAATTGGAAAAATAATCTTGAGAAATAGAAAAAATATACTAAACCAATTTGGATTAACTTGTACTCAATTTGAGATATTAACAGCAATCTTTGAGCACTCAAATAGAGGGGAAGAGCTTATTCAGATTCGTTTATCTGACACAACTCTAATTGATGCAATGACGGTATCTACAGTTTTAAGGTCTTTACAAAAAAAAGGTTTAGTAAAGAGAGAAAGAGATGATATAGATACTCGTATTCTCAAAATAACATTTACAACTCAAGGCAAATTATATTTTAATCAAATAATACACGAAATTGACAAGCATAAGATTAGTTTTTACAGAGATTTTGAAAAAAGTCTATTATTGACTCTTCATAAGAAACTAGAACAAAGTTTGCACAATTGTTATTTTTCGTAATTTTTATAGATTTCTATTTCTTAAAATTGAAATTGAGTATTAATTTTGGTATTGAAATGAAAAAATTTTTATTAGTCATACTCGCTGCATTCTATTTGGTAATATCGATTGGATTTATCAATTATAATGTGTATTGTCAGAATCGATTAATGAAAACCTCTTTAGTTGTGAATAATTTGAATTGTGACAAATGTCCAAATTGTACACAAAAGCAATGTAAGAAAGATGGAAGTTGCTGTAAACATTCAAAAGAGCATTTACAGCTAAAGGTTGACCAGAACCATAACACTTCACATATTGAGATTACACCTCAACAAATTGAGATTCTAAGTATATTTTTATCTGGATATATTACTCCAGATGCAAATACTATCAGCAAAGAAACCTATCCGGTAACAAATGCACCTCCGCTAGGAGCTCAAAATCCGATTCATATTCTTAACTGCACTTATCTTATTTAAACCTATTGTTCAACAATAGGAAGGCTTATTATGTCTTTTTTCTAAGGGCATGATACACTTCATCTCTCTTTAGTCTTTTGCCTAAAAGACAACTCATTCAAGATATACATTTTCATAAAAAGCAGAATATGAACAAAAAAACAATTGTTCTACTGATGCTGCTTTCGGTATGTAAGATTGTAGCTGCTCAAACATCGTTGAGTATGCAGGATGCCTTACGTATTGCTACAGATAATTACGAAAACATAAAAGCAAAAAAGAATTATCTACAAGCATCAGAAGCCACAGAACAAGTAAGTAAACGAGAATATTTACCCGATCTGAGAATTTCAGCACAACAGAGCTATGGTACTATCAATGCTCAGAATGGTCCTATGTATGGTTTTGGCGGACTTGGGGTCGCATCCACCAGTATGCCCCTAGCCGAGCAAAATTGGAATGCCGCTTTCGGCTCTCTGTACCTGGCTAATATCAATTGGGATTTCTTTACATTCGGACAGATCAGTAATAATATAAATCTGTCTCGTTTAGCAAAAGAAAGAAGCAGAGCCGATCTGCAACAAGAGATATTTCAACATCAGATACGGACAGTGTCAGCCTATCTGAATTTATTGGCTATCCAACGAATGGTATTCGTTCAACAGCAAAATGTAGAACGGGCCGAGGTATTCCTTTCAACGGTACAGAGTCTTGCAGACAGTGAATTGAAACCAAAAGTAGATGCATCTTTGGCTCAAGCAGAAGTCTCCAATGCGAAAATAAGTTTGATAAAAGTTTTGGATAAAGAACTTGAGTTATCGAAAGTATTAGCCGTTCTTTTAGGTATTGAATATACCCAATTTCAATTAGAGGATACTTTCTCAAAATCATCACCTGCATTACTTCCATCAGCGTCTGAAGGCTCTCAAAATCATCCTTCATTACTATATAAGCAATCTATTATAGACCATAGTAATGGACAGATAAAGTTATTGAAATCTCAAAATCTGCCGAGATTCTCTTTATTCGGGGTATTGCAAGGGAGAGGATCGGGTTTCGAATATAATTATGTTCAAGATAATTCAGCCTTCTCCCGAAAGTACACAGACGGGGTTGGAATAGACAGGGCTAACTATTTGATTGGTGTCGGTGTTACTTGGAATTTTACATCATTATTCCGTAATCACTCTAAAATAAAAAGCCAGAGATTCACTTCATCAGCATTAGTTGATGAGTACAAATTATTGGAAAGTGAATTAAAAGCCCAATCACTTATGGCAGACGGAAGAATACTCAATGCTTTGGACTATAAAAAAGAATCACCCATACAGGTAAAAGCTGCCTCTGAAGCATATCAACAACATTTGGCTTTGTATAAAAACGGATTAACTACGATTGCAGACCTTACTCAATCTTTTTATAGTCTGAACAGAGCCGAAACGGATAACGAGATTGCAATTATCAACGTTTGGCAAGCTTTATTATTGAAAGCTTCTTCTGTGGGAGACATCAATTTATTCACTAACGAAATAGATCAATAAAATATGAATTTAATCAGAGCTGCATTACGCAAACCAATAGCAGTATTGGTACTGGTAATGGGGTTGTTATTTTTCGGAATAAAAGCAACCCGTGATGTGCGGGTGGATATTCTTCCCGAAATGAATTTGCCGGTGGTTTACATTGCACACTCATTCGGAGGCTATACCCCTAGCCAGATGGAAGGATATTTTACTAAAATGTACATCAATATGATGCTATTTACCAATGGTATCAAAAACATTGAGACAAAGAATACACAGGGTCTTACCTTAATGAAGGTGACTTTTTATGAGAATACGGATATGGGGCAGGCAATTGCCGAAATCAGCGCCTTATCCAACAGATCACAAGTATTCTTACCACCAGGGGCTCCAGCTCCTTTCATTATACGTTTCGATGCTTCGTCTCAACCTGTAGGACAACTTGTTTTTAAGAGTTCCACTAAAACAAATAATGAATTACAGGATATTGCCAACTTTACGGCAAGACCTTTTCTTATTGCAATTCCGGGTCTGACAAGTGCACCTCCGTTTGGAGGAAGCCCCCGAACAATTGAGATCAATGTAGATCCTTCGGCATTGCGGGTGCACAATATGTCACCGGATCAAATTGTGGAAGCAATTACCAAGAATAACATTACTGCTCCCGGTGGTAATGTTCAGATTGGAGACATCAATTACCTGACTCCTACAAATAATACGCTAAAAGGAGTGAAAGATTTTGAAGATATACCACTATTCAAAGGAGATGTTCAAACTGTCTATTTGCGTGATGTCGCAACAGTAAAAGACGGAGCAGATATAACAACAGGTTATGCTTTGGTAAACGGCAAACGCTCAGTTTATATCAATATTGCCAAATCGGGAAAAGCTTCAACTTGGGATGTTGTGAAGAATCTGAAAGCTCAGATACCGACAATTCAGAAAAACCTACCTGATGATGTAACAATTTCTTATGAATTCGATCAATCAACGTATGTGATTAATGCAGTAAAAAGTCTGATTACGGAGGGTGTTATCGGAGCTTTGCTTACCGGACTTATGGTTTTGTTATTCCTTCGGTACAGACGTTCTGCATTTATTGTAATTCTGACGATACCTATTTCCTTAATATCATCAGTTTTATTTCTACAACTATTCGGGCAAACGATTAATATCATGACTTTGTCTGGTCTTGCTTTGGCAGTCGGGATATTAGTAGATGAAAGTACTGTCACGATAGAGAATATACATCGTCACTTGGAAATGGGTAAGAAAAAGGCAACCGCCGTATGGGATGCTTGTAAAGAAATTGCTTTTCCAAAGTTACTTATCATGTTGAGCGTGTTGGCTGCTTTTGTTCCTGCACTCACTATGTCAGGAATACCCGGAGCATTGTTTAAACCGTTGGCTTTAGCTATCAGTTTTGCGATGATAACCTCTTTCCTTCTTTCTCAGACATTTGTGCCTATCCTATCCAACTGGCTGATAAAAGAGAAAGAAATTAAGGAAGAACATAAAGAAGGTGCTTTTGATCGGTTTAGAAACAAGTTTGAGAATTTCATCAGTGGTCTGCTTAACAAACGAAAGATAATTACATTCGGTTATTTGCTTGTAAGCATAGGTATTGTGGTTTTGTTATTTAATATAATCGGTAGAGATGTACTTCCTTCTGTTAATTCCAGCCAGTTTCAAATGAGAATCAAAGCTCCCGAAGGAACAAGGCTGGATGTAACAGAACAAAAGATACATAAAGTATTAGATGAATTAGACCAAATGATAGGTAAAGATCATATAAAGATCACCTCAGCTTTTGTCGGACAACACCCATCCACATTTGCGGTGAGTCCTATCTATCTATACAATGCAGGACCTCATGAAGCGACACTTCAAGTGGCAATGAATGATAATCATTTGAATCTTGACAATCTGAAAGAAGATATCCGCAAGCATCTGAAAGAAAAAATGCCAGAGCTACAAATATCTTTCGAACCAATGGACTTAACAGAAAAGGTTTTGAGCCAAGGAACAACCAATCCAATTGAAGTACGTTTTTCAGGAATGATGAAGAAACGTAACGAAATGTACGCCAATAAGCTTTTGGCTAAACTCAATGGAATTGATTATTTAAGGGATCAGCAGATAC
>JBKECE010000100.1:0-37313 GCA_047974325.1 Dysgonomonas sp.
ATCTCCCTCGCACGTTGGGTAAATTTGAAGATAAGGATATGACTGTTGCTATCGGGAGGTTTGTCCCATATATCAGGCACAATAATCAGTTTGTATCACTTCCCAAGGCTTATGATCCGTATAAGGTGAGTAGCGAAGAGGCGATTGACCTGATTTTGGAGAAACGAAAAAAAGACAGTGAGAAAATTATAAAGACATTCGAAGAGGATCCCGATATGCAATTGCTGAATGGGCGTTACGGACCATATCTGGCGTATAAGAAAAAGAATTTTAAGTTGCCTAAAGGATCGGTTCCTGCTGAAATGGTATTTGAAGATTGCCTGAAAATAGTAAAGGAAGATACCTCAACGGAAAAAACATCTGCCTCGAAAGATGAAAAACCGAGTGCAAAGGCTTCAGGAAAAAAGAGTACAACAAAGCAGTCGGCTGCAAAGAAAACAACCGCGAAAAAAAAATAAAGCTTATGCTCCGGCAAAGATGAAAAGGATTATAAATCTTGTGAAACAAGTTATAATCCTTTTTATTTTTTGTAGAAGCTGAAAATTATTGCTTTCGCATTCGTTTATTTTTATTTTATTTCTTTCATTTGTAGAATGATAATCAGATAGTTATAAACTATATCTATGAGTTATAGATGAAGTATATATATATTACACTTGGTACAATAAGCCTAACATTTGGATTGCTTGGATTTGTAACTCCCGGGTTGCCTGTCACACCGCTTATTCTTCTCACCGGATTTCTATATGCGAAAGGTTCGCCTCGCTTGTATAAAAAACTTGAAGATCACAAGATTACAGGAAGGTATTTGAAAAAAGTGAGCACAGGTCTCAGTGTGAAGGGATTGATATTGTCCATTGCTTTTATGTGGGTGATGATAAGCATCACGGCATTTGTCGTTTTTCCGTATGGCACAATGAGGTTTGTTATGCTTGGTTTAGGAGTTATCGGCACCGTGTCTCATTTGATCGTTCTCCGACGCAAGAAAGCCCCTAAAACAGTTTTAGTGGAATGCAAAGACGATATGTCAACAGACATAAATCTGGATAAAACAGAATGAACATAAATAAGTTCTGTGCTGCTAATAAACATTGAGTTTATATTTGACAGTTTGCGAGTTTTTTATTTCTTTGTATAAAAAAATACAAGAAATCAAAAAAGATTAATTAACGAAACTTATTCACTGAATTATGGAAAATAAAGAACAACAAAACCAAATACAGATAGAACTGACAGATGAAATTGCTCAAGGTACATATTCCAATCTCGCGATTATAGCACATTCCACCTCAGAGTTCATTATAGATTTTGTGAGAATAGTTCCCGGAGTGCCCAAAGCAAAAGTAAAATCAAGAATAATACTCACTCCGGAACATGCAAAACGCTTGCTTTTTGCCTTGAATGATAACATCGTTAAATTTGAGAAACAAAACGGAACCATCAGTGTGGACAATGGAACTCCGTCTTTTCCGGTTGTCGGAGGAGAAGCATAACCTGCATTTAAAAAGCATACAGCATATTCGAGTGGATAGCAATAATATCCTATATATTAATAAATTATTTAAAATACTTTAATTATGAAAATTGGTGTTCCGAAAGAAATTAAATCAAACGAGAACAGAGTTGCTGTGACGCCAGCAGGGGTTTTAGAATTTGTAAATGCAGGCCATGAAGTATTTGTCCAGACCGATGCCGGCAAAGGCAGCGGATTTGAAGATTCGGATTACATCAAGGCAGGCGCAACAATTCAGGCAACGATAGAGGATACATATTCCATTGCCGATATGATAGTTAAAGTAAAAGAGCCGATAGCACAAGAATATGCACTGATAAAAGAAAATCAGATATTGTTCACTTATTTTCATTTTGCATCCAGCGCAGAACTCACCGAAGCAATGATAAAGGGTAAAGCAATCTGCATCGCGTATGAAACGGTCGCTTATCCCGATGGTAGTTTACCATTACTCACACCGATGAGCGAAGTGGCTGGCAGAATGTCCATACAGGAAGGAGCCCGATTCCTAGAAAAACCGCAACTGGGTAAAGGTATTTTGCTCGGAGGAGTTCCTGGGGTGAGAGCCGCAAAAGTAATCGTTATTGGAGGTGGTGTTGTTGGCTACCAGGCTGCAAAAATGGCAGCAGGACTCGGAGCTTCTGTCACCATTCTGGACAAGAGCCTGCCCCGTTTACGTTATCTGGCGGATATTATGCCTGCCAATGTTACTACACAATACTCGAATGAATATACAATTCGTAATTTAATCAAAGATGCCGACCTGATCATCGGAGCTGTACTGATAGCCGGAGCCAAAGCACCAAAGGTTATCTCCCGTGATATGCTGAAAGATATGCAACCCGGAACAGTTCTTGTGGATGTGTCAATAGACCAAGGTGGCTGTTTTGAAACTTCAAAACCTACCACACACACTGATCCGGTTTATGTGGTGGACGAGGTGGTACACTATTCTGTGGCAAATATGCCCGGAGCGGTGCCCAAAACCTCAACAATGGCTCTTACTAACGCCACACTGCCTTATGCGCTGAGCATAGCAAATCTGGGTTGGAAAGAAGCATGCAAAACTTATAAAGATCTGAGTCACGGACTGAACATCGTTGATGGAAAAATAGTTTGCAAAGAAGTAGCGCAAGCCTTTGGTGCTGCTTATTCCGAATATGAATATTAACATAAACTAATGAAAATATGGCAGAAGGAGTAAAAAAATTCAATTGGTTTACCATGTTTTGGGATGGATTCAGAAATATGACCATTCTGGGTAAAACTTTGTGGATACTGGTTATTATAAAACTATGTATAATGTTCCTTATTCTTAAACCATTTTTCTTCCCGAACTTTCTCAATTCAAAATTTAGTGATAAGGAAAGTAAGGCCGATTATGTAAGGCAAGAATTAATCAATCGGTAAATACAAATACACATAAATAATTATTGATCAATAACTAAGACTTTTACTATGGAATTGGAATTGTTAAACTCATCGCTTATTGACTGGTCTAGGGCTCAATTTGCCCTCACAGCCATGTTTCACTGGGTGTTTGTTCCTCTGACATTGGGCCTCGGCATCATCATGTCTATAATGGAAACTGCCTATGTGAAAACCGGAAACGAGCAATGGAAGAAGACCGCCAAATTTTGGCAGACTATCTTTGGTATAAACTTTGCCATTGGGGTTGCAACAGGTATCATCCTCGAATTTCAGTTTGGAACAAATTGGTCCAATTACAGTTGGTTTGTAGGTGACATCTTTGGTGCACCTCTTGCCATTGAGGGAATATTAGCTTTCTTTATGGAAGCCACATTTATCTCTATCATGTTTTTTGGATGGGATCGTGTGGGCAAAAAAACGCATTTGACTGCAACATGGCTTACTATCACGGGTGCAACATTGTCTGCTTTGTGGATTTTGGTGGCAAACGGATGGATGCAATATCCGGTGGGAATGGAGTTTAATCCGGATACAGTGCGAAACGAAATGGTCGATTTCTGGGCAGTGGCTTTGTCTCCTGTTGCTATCAGCAAGTTTTTTCATACAGTGTTGTCCGCTTGGATATTGGGAGCTGTGTTTGTTGTGGGCATTGCAGGGTGGTATATGCTCAAAAAACGTAATCTGGAATTTGCGAAACAAAGTATGCAGGTTGCAGCCGTTTTCGGACTTGTGGCATCTTTGCTTACAGCGTTCACCGGTGACAGTTCTGCATATCAGGTAGCACAAAGACAGCCGATGAAATTAGCAGCAATGGAAGGTCTCTATGAAGGCTCTACAAATGCAGGGCTAATTGCCGTAGCATTACCCAATCCCGCAAAAAAAGCATACAATGATGGTGTTAATCCCTATATATTCAATATAGAAATTCCGGGAGCTTTGTCCCTTTTGGGCTATAGAGATTTTGATGCTTTTGTTCCCGGAATAAAAGATATAATAGAGGGTGGTTATCCGCTTCCCGATGGTAGTAAAGCTTTCTCTTTTGCCGAAAAACAAGCAAAAGGCAAAGCGGCTATTCAGGCATTGGCTGATTATCAAAAAGCGGTAAGTGACAAGAACGAAGGAGCCAAGGCAGAATATAAAGCTGTGCTGAAAGATAATTATGCTTATTTCGGATATGGCTATCTGGATACACCCGAACAGTTGATACCGAATATTCCTGTCGTTTTCTGGTCGTTCCATATCATGGTATATCTAGGTGGATATTTTATCGTATTGTTTGCAGCAATTCTTTTCTTCCTGTATAAGCGAAAACTGACTAATATGAAATGGCTGCTCTGGATTTGTGTTTGGTCTATACCTTTAGCCTATGTTGCCAGTCAGGCAGGATGGCTAGTTGCCGAATTTGGGCGCCAGCCGTGGGCTATTCAGGATGTGATGCCGCTTCAGGCTGCTATCTCTGCATTGTCTGTCAGTTCTGTGAAGATCACATTCTTTCTCTTCTTAGCTTTATTCACTGCATTGTCAATTGCAGAAGTGCGTATCATGTTGAACCAGATTAAGAAAGGGCCGGAGGAAACAAAATAAAGTTTGTTTGTGTCTACTCTGAATTAATAAAAAAATAAAAAAAGATATGGATTATTCATTTTTGCAACATTATTGGTGGTTCATCATAAGCCTGCTTGGCGGATTATTGGTCTTTCTTCTGTTTGTGCAAGGAGGTCAGTCAATGATATTTTCTTTGGCGAAAACAGAGCAACATCGCTTTTTGTTGGTGAACGCACTTGGTCGTAAATGGGAATATACGTTTACAACGCTGGTAACTTTCGGCGGGGCATTTTTTGCATCCTTCCCTTTGTTCTATTCCACAAGTTTTGGTGGTGCATATTGGGTTTGGATGGCTATTTTGTTCTGTTTCATCATTCAGGCGGTTTCATACGAATTTCAGTCAAAACCGGGTAATACTTTCGGGAAGAACACATATCGTTGGTTTTTATTCATCAATGGACTCTTGGGAACATTCCTTTTGGGTGTTGCGGTGGCCACGTTCTTCACAGGGTCTGATTTTGGTGTGAACAAAGGCAATCTGACCAATCAGCTTGCTCCTGTGATCAGTCAATGGAACAATGCCTGGCATGGACTGGATGCTTTGGCGAATCCACGCAATTGGTGTCTGGGTTTAGCCGTATTTTTCTTGGCCAGAACGTTAGCTTGCTTGTTCTTCATCAACCGGATGGTAGACGAAGATTTAGTGAAACGGTCACGCAAATTTCTATTGCTCAATGCAATTCCTTTTGTCTTGTTTTTTCTCATTTTTCTTATCTGGACTTTGCTCTCAAAAGGCTTTGCTGTAGATCCGGTTACAAAAATAGTGTCTTTGGAAGACTATAAATATTTTACGAATCTAGTGGAGATGCCACTTGTTGCCATCATTTTTCTGGTAGGTGTGTTATTGGTGTTGTATGGAGTGATTCGTACGCTTATATCCACCAAGTTTTTGGGAGGAATATGGTATAGCGGCATTGGAACTGTTCTTACGGTAACATGTTTGTTCCTTGTTGCCGGATGGAACAATACGGCATACTATCCTGCGTATCCTGCATTGCAAAGTTCTTTGACTATCCAAAACTCTAGTTCGAGCCAGTTCACACTGACTGTGATGACCTATGTGTCTATACTCGTGCCATTTGTTCTGGCTTATATTATCTATGCATGGCGCTCACTTGAAAAGAAAAAGTTTGATTCTAAAGATTTTAAGAAAGATGGGCATATATATTGATGCCATAATTAATAAACGTTAAAAAATGGTGAACGGATGTCTGATTTAGGCATCCGTTTATTATTTTTATCATTGACTACAAATCAGGATACCATCAATAACACATAGATAAAATAAATAGGGCAGATTAAACTTTTGTGGCATTGTTTTTGTCTTATATACAACAAAGATTTATTTTGACTTATATTATTGTATTATTATATTAGACATCAAATTTGTTATGGAAAATAATTTTTCACCAAGGGTTCGCAAAATCATGGGGTACAGCCGTGAAGAAGCTGGCAGACTCCAAAACAATTATTTAGGTCCGGAACATTTGATGCTTGGAATTCTCCGTAATGGAGAAGGTGTTGCCATACAGGTATTGATCGATTTCGGTATAAACTTAGAAGATTTAAAACAAAATATAGACACAGCAATTTTGGATCAGCAGGATGTTTATCCAAACAATACTGAAATTGTTTTAAATAAGAGCACTGAGAAAATACTCAAAATGAGTATTCTGGAAGCCAGACTAACAAAAAGTCAGGAGACTGATTCGGAGCATTTGTTGCTTGCCATTCTCAAAGATGGCGACAACATTGCAGCGCATGTTCTGGCAGAGTTAAATATGAATTATAAAGACACTTTTATGTACATCAAAAATATAGATTTGGAAGAAGATTTGTCTCCTAAAATGGGGGCAGATTTTACTGACGACGATGATGATGACGAGGCTTTGGGTGGAAACCAAAGTGTGAACACTCAGCAACCACGCCAGTCAACAGACACTCCGGTGTTGGATAATTTTGGTACGGATGTGACAAGGGCTGCACAGGAAAATAAGCTGGATCCGATTGTCGGCAGAGAAAAAGAAATAGAACGGTTGGCTCAGATACTGAGCCGCAGAAAGAAAAATAATCCGGTATTGATCGGAGAGCCGGGTGTGGGTAAATCGGCCATTGTGGAAGGACTAGCACTAAGAATCGTTCAGAAAAAAGTATCGCGCATATTGTTCGACAAACGTGTTATATCGCTGGATATGGCTTCCGTTGTGGCCGGAACAAAATATCGCGGACAATTTGAAGAACGTATCAAGGCGATACTCAATGAATTGTCGAAAAACCCGAACATCATACTCTTCATAGATGAGATTCATACAATTGTGGGTGCAGGCGGAGCAACAGGTTCGCTTGATGCTGCCAATATGCTGAAACCGGCTTTGGCAAGAGGTGAAATTCAATGTATCGGTGCAACAACATTGGATGAATACCGGAAGAATATAGAAAAAGATGGGGCGCTGGAACGTCGTTTCCAAAAAGTGATGGTGGAACCCACAACAGCGGACGAAACTCTGCAGATATTGCAAAACATCAAAGACCGTTATGAAGAACATCACAATGTGAAATATACGGACGAAGCCATTGTCGCATGTGTGAAATTGACAGACAGGTATGTTTCAGATCGAAACTTTCCTGATAAGGCAATTGATGCTTTGGACGAATCCGGATCGCGGATGCATATATCGAACATATCTGTTCCGAAAGTGATTGAAGATCTGGAAACAGAATTGAAGAGCATTGTAGATGAAAAAACCAATGCTGTGAAAGCCCAAAAATATGAGCTTGCAGCAAGTTTCAGAGACAAGCAACGCCAATTACTGAAACAATTGGAAGAGGAAGAAGACAATTGGGAAACCCAGTTGAAAGAGCAACCTCAGATTGTGGATGCAGAAAAAGTGGCAGAAACCATTGCCATCATGACAGGGATACCTGTACAAAGCATTTCTGAAAATGAAGGACTCAAATTGCTCAACATGAAAGAGAGCCTTCAGTCCAAAGTTATTGGTCAGGATGTGGCGGTGAGCAAAATTGTAAAAGCTATACAACGCAACAGAATAGGGCTTAAAGACCCGAATAAACCAATCGGAACATTCATGTTTCTTGGACCAACAGGTGTTGGTAAAACACATCTGGCAAAAAAAATAGCAGAACAATTGTTTGACTCTACGGATGCCCTCATAAGAATAGACATGAGTGAATATATGGAAAAATTCACTGTATCGCGTCTGGTTGGAGCGCCTCCCGGATACGTAGGTTATGAAGAAGGTGGCTTGATGACCGAAAAAGTGCGTCGTCATCCCTATTCAGTAGTACTTCTTGATGAGATAGAGAAAGCACACCCGGATGTGTTCAACTTGTTATTGCAGGTGATGGACGAAGGCCATTTGACCGATAGTCTGGGCAGGAAGATAGATTTTAAGAACACAATCCTCATCATGACATCGAATGTGGGCACACGCCAACTGAAAGACTTTGGTAAAGGTGTTGGTTTTAATATCGACTTCAATTCAGAAAGAGATAAAGAGCATTCAAGAGGCGTTTTACAAAAGGCTCTGAATAAGACATTCTCTCCTGAATTTCTGAATCGTGTTGATGATATTATCATCTTTGATCAATTGAACAAAGAATCATTAGACAAGATCATAGATTTGGATCTACAGGATTTCAATAAAAGAATATCTGAACTTGGTTACACTATCGAATTAACAGCCGAAGCGAAAGATTTTCTTGCAGCGAAAGGTTATGATGTGCAATTTGGCGCAAGACCGTTGAAGCGAGCCATTCAGACCTATCTTGAAGATGAGATTGCAGAATTGTTGATTGCAGGAAATGTGAATGAGAAAGCTATACTATATGTTTCTGCCGACAAAGAGCTGGATAAATTGAAAGTTGAAGTAAAAGTTCAATAAAAAGTACTTTAGATATTATTAATGAAGAGGCGACTGTCACATTTTGAATGACAGTCGCTTTTTTTATATAAAAAGGAATAATATTAAAGGCCTATTGTTGTATCTTTTTTTGTATTCCTTGAGGGTTTGGCAGCTATTAATATGACCGATGTCAGAATCAGGATTATGCCACAGGCATACTCTATTTATTCGGGATGGAAAACTTCAGTGGTGAAACAAGATAAAATAACTATATGACTATTACATAAAAGATTAAAATAAATAGTATTTAATGCAATATTGAGTATATTAGCATTCGGAAAACTATTTAGTCTATGCATTTATACGACATTCATACACATAAACCCCCATTACTACAAGAAGAGGATGACTATCGATCGAGTTACATTCTCAACGTATTTCCGCTTGGTTTTGAAGATACAAAAGATTCCACTCTCAAATGTTTTTTTTCTTGCGGCATACATCCTTGGTATGCAGAAGATGCAGCTTCACAATTGGCTTTTCTGACAGAAATAATATCGGACAACAGAATTGTTGCCGTTGGAGAAGCCGGATATGATAAACTTAGAGGCCCGGACATGAAAGACCAACAGAAAGTTTTTGAATATCAGGTCGATCTGTCAGAACAATTGAAAAAGCCCCTGATAATACACTGCGTGAAAGGTTGGGATCAGTTGTTTGTGTCGAAAAAAAGATGCATGCCTAAGCAACCTTGGATAATTCACGGCTATAGAAATAAGCCGGAACTGACAAAGCAGTTGTTGACTCACGATTTCTATTTTTCGATCGGTCAAAAATATAATGATCATTCTGTCCGGACGATACCTGTCGACCATCTGTTTTGTGAAACTGATACCGCAGAAGTGAGTATTCGTTCTGTGTATGACGATTTGAGCAAAACTCTGAATCTGAAAACGGAAATTTTGGCACAGAAAGTGGAAAGCAACATTAAATCTGTTTTCTCGCAATTATTTATTTGAGAAATACATTTGACGTTTTATCACATAGATGTGTCGGCACAATAAAAATAGCTATTTATAAAGCCTGTGTAAGGTAGTTCTTATAATAAAAAAATGTAACTTTGTTCGCTGTAATAAAAAAGGCAAAATAATGATAGACTCCAATGCCAATATACTCCTGATATATACAGGAGGAACCATAGGAATGGTCGAAAATAATATTACAGGTTCGCTCGAAACATTCAATTTCAGCCATATCAGAAATCACTTGCCCGAGCTGCAACAATTTAAGTTTCATATTGATACTATTGTTTTTGATCCGGCTATAGATTCTTCTGATGTACATCCCCGGCATTGGCAACGTATAGTGCATATTATTGAAGAAAACTATGACTCGCATGATGGGTTTGTCATTCTTCATGGAACGGATACGATGGCCTACACCGCTTCGGCTTTGAGTTTCATGTTAGAGAATGTGAACAAACCGGTTGTGCTCACCGGCGCTCAATTGCCGATAGGCAAATTGCGCACGGATGCAAAAGAAAATTTGATTACAGCTCTTGAAATAGCTGCCGATAAGGATTCGTTGGGGAATCCTGTGGTGGCGGAAGTTTGCATCTTTTTCCAGAACTATTTGCTCAGAGGAAATAGAACCACGAAAATAAATGCAGATAATTTTAATGCATTCAAATCGTTCAACTATCCTTATCTTGCTAAATCTGGCATTCAGATCAAATATGAGAGGAAGCACCTGTTGATTCCGGATAAGACGAAAAAAGTCCGTTTTCATTATAAAATGAACAAACAGATCATCGTTCTGAAATTATTTCCCGGAATGTCAAAAGAAATTATAGAGACTATATTCAATACCGAATCCGTCAAAGCGATTGTTTTGGAAACATTCGGGTCTGGTAATGCTCCTCGCCAACCTTGGTTTCTGGAAGTGCTGAGATCTGCCGTGAAGCGGGGTGTGATCATTCTCAACATTACGCAGTGCAACATCGGTTGTGTAAATATGCAGAGATACGAAACCGGGCAGGAATTACTCAAAGTGGGAGTCATCAGTGGCTATGACCTCACCACAGAAGCAGCCATATCAAAATTGATGTTTTTGTTGGGTTTCGGATATTCGCGTGAGGAGATTATTATAAGAATGCGGGTTCCGCTTGTTGGTGAAATGACAAGGCCTGATGAAAGAGACATTTGAAGACAAATATGCAGGTTTGGAGCAAAAAGCCGAACAGGTGAAGCCTCTGTTGTCTGCACACTACAAGAAAAATAAAAAGAAAATTGAGAAAATGGATACACTCGTACATCAGTTGCACGAGAAATATTCTATGAAGGTCAATTGCCTTGAATGTGCAAGATGTTGCAAAAGTCTTGGTCCGGCAATTTATGATAAGGATATAGAGCGCATATCGAAAGTTTTGAGGATGAAACCTTCAGATATGGTTGATAAATATCTTAAGATTGACGAAGATGGCGATTACGTTTTTCGTTCCATGCCTTGTCCCTTTCTTTTGCCTGACAATTATTGTATGATATACGAGGCTCGTCCGAAAGCCTGTCGTGAGTATCCGCATACGGATAGAAAGCGATTTAGTCAAATTTTTAATTTGAGTATCAAGAACACATCTACTTGTCCAATTGTTTATGGTGTAATGACCGAGTTGATAAACAAATAGAAAAGTAATATCAAGATGAATAAAACCGTTGTAATATTTTTTATATTATTTATAGCTTTGCACCCTAAAGCTTTCTCTCAGATTGGCTTTGATCAAAAGGAAACCACTGAGATTAAAGTAGATAGTGTGAAAAAGAATTCCCATGTTTTTTGCAAGAAACTGGAAAAACATCCAATTCCATTTGGTCGGAAATATTTGAGGCAGCGCTACAATATGCCCGATACAGTATCTAATTCAGAACTGTTTAGGAGGAGAGCTGACGAAGTGATGTCTACAGTTTTTCATGATGATTCGACCTTGAGGAAAGATGTTGTGCTCAAAGAATTTGACGATAGCCCGTCTTTTGGAATATATAAGAATAATTATATCATTGCCGGAACCACCCTCACCGGACGAATGGGCAGATTTAATTCAGATGCAAAAATTCAGTTCAGCATATCGCAACGGCTCACTAATAGTGTGCTTCCATTCCGCACCTATTTATTTTTGACATACAGCCAACTTGCTTTCTGGGACATTTTTCGAGAATCCTTTCCGTTTGGTGACATCAATTTTAATCCGACAATAGGTCTTGGTAAGGCATTGATATATAAAAACAGATTTCTGGGAATTACGGCTTTTCAGGTAGAACATGAATCTAATGGGAAAGACGAAGATTATTCCCGCAGTTGGAATAAGATAAGTCTGATGTCTTTGTTTAAAATAAACAAGAGTGTCACACTGCAGATGAAAATCTGGTTACCTCTTGTCGACGGACAGAACAACAGAGACATTGCAGAGTATAAAGGATGGGGACATATGGCGCTCGACTATAATTATAAGTCGAAATTTAACGTCGGATTAGTTGTCACAAAACGAAATACACCTAATCTGAGTGCAAATATAGTCGCCAATATGTCGTATCGCTTGTTTAAGAATGACAACCAATATATTTTTCTCGAATATTATAATGGCTATGGTGAAAGTCTGATAGATTACAATCAATATCATCATCGTTTGCGGATTGGTATAGTGATTAAACCGAATTTTCTTTTCATTTATTAAAAATAAAACGATTGGGAATGATTCCATTTCTGTATAATACCGCACAAGCTTTTTTTAAAACCTATGGACAAGAGGTTAGCCGTTTTGCTTTTGTCTTTCCCAATCGCCGTGCAGGATTGTTTTTTCAGAGATATTTATCGGTCATAGCTAAACAGCCGCTTTTTTCACCTGAAATTCTGACTATCTCCGACTTATTTACCCGTCTTAGTCCATACCGGACAGCTGATAGGATCGAGATGCTGTTCACGTTGTATGACATTTATAAACAGGTCAATCCTCAAGCCGAGACTTTTGATGAATTTGTCTTTTGGGGCGAGATGCTCCTCAACGATTTTGATGATGTGGACAAATATCTGGTCGATGCTCAGCAGCTTTTTCGTAATATTTCGGATTTGAAGGAGATTGATGCCGGATTCGATTATCTCACCGAAGAGCAAGTTAAAGCCATTCGTCGTTTTTGGGTAAACTTTTTGCCGGTGGGAGAGAGTAGCCAAAAGCAAGATTTTCAGGCAATGTGGCAAGTGCTTTTTCGGTTGTACTCTGAACTGCGACAGAAACTGAGTGACCGCAATCTGGCATATGAGGGTATGATTTTCAGGGATGTGGCAGAACGTGCCCGAGCCAAAGAAGAGATGGTTCTGCCGTTTAGCAAGGTGGTTTTTGTTGGATTGAATGCGCATAGCCGGTCGGAAGAAGAACTGTTGAAACATCTTCAACGCATTGGAATTGCCGATTTCTATTGGGACTATTCCTCATCTCTGGTTAAAGATGCAAACAACAAGGCTTCCTTTTTTATCAGTAAGAACAAGCAATTTGAATCTAAATTACAACTTTCACCTGAACAGCTTCCATTAGAGCTGCCGATCGTTGAAGCAATTGGTATTCCATCTGCAGTTGGGCAGGCAAAATATGTGAACACAATATTGAATGCACTGATGGCGGAAGGGGAACTTAGAGCAGATCAGGATGTTCTGAATACGGCAATCATTCTGCCCGACGAGAACCTGTTGTTGCCAACACTCTATTCTATTCCTCCGGAAATAAAGAAAATCAATGTGACAATGGGGTACAATCTGCACCATTCGTCAGTGGCTGGCTTGATGGAACATATTTTCAGTTTGCAGCAAAATGTAAGATTTTCAAATGGAAAACAGGGTTTTTACTATAAGCATGTTTTGCAAATACTCAATCATCAACATCTGTCATCTTTGTTGGGTGCAAAGGCTGCGGAACTGAGATTGGAAATTGTGCAGCACAACAAGGTTATTGTCACCACCGATGAGTTGAAAGGTAACCCTTTACTGGAACATATTTTCACACCCGTTGAAGATTGGCAACAGATACCAAAATATCTGAAAGAAATATTGATGCAGATCAATCAATCTATTGTCCGCAGACGAAAAGAAACATCTGACGAATCGGATACTTCGGCAATTGAAATGGAGAGTGAGTTTGTGATAGAATATTATAAGACGATCAATAAAATGGACGAAGCCATAAAGAAAGCTCCGTCTATAAGCATGTCTGTGAATACATATTTTTTGCTTCTCAAAAAACTGATCATAGGCATCAGCGTTCCTTTTTCCGGAGAACCTCTGTCGGGATTGCAGGTGATGGGTGTGTTGGAAACTCGTGCCCTTGATTTTGAGAATCTGATAATCCTTTCCATGAACGAAGGTACGTTTCCTTTGAAAAAAGCAGCAAACTCTTTTATTCCATATAACCTTAGGCACGGATTCGGTTTGCCTACTTATGAGCATCAGGATAGTATCTATACCTATCATTTCTATAGAATGATAAATAGGGCAAAGAGGATTTTTCTGCTCTACGATACTCGCACTGAAGGTTTGCAAACAGGTGAGGTGAGCCGTTATTTCTATCAGATAAAACATCTATATTCCAGCATGTTCGATGTGCGTGAATGCATGGCTGTATATGAAGTGTCAACAAACACGAGTCTTTCTATCGCCATGCAGAAGAACCAACAAACGGAGACTAAACTGAACGATTTTCTATCGGGAGGTGAGCGCAGCCTCTCGGCAAGTGCCATCAATATGTATCTGGACTGTCCGCTGCAATTCTATTTTTCTGTTATTGAAGGTCTCAACCAAGACGATGACATTGCCGAAACTGTTGAAGCAAGCACATTTGGAAGCATCTTTCACTCGGTGATGGAATGGCTCTATGAACCGTTCAAAGGAAAACTTGTGACAGCCGATTTGCTTCACAAAATTGAAAAGAATGATAAACTTATCACCGAAACCATTGAGCGGTCTTTTGCTAAAAATTATTTTAAAACATCAGACATCCGCCATTTGACAGGACAAAACTATCTGACGGGCGAAGTTCTACGCAAATATGTGAAGCAAGTGTTAGCAACAGATGCAAGGCTCACACCTTTTGTCTACATAGAATCAGAAAAGCGGATCAAGACGGATTATGTGCTTCCATCCGGGAAAATAGTGTCGCTGAAAGGCTTCATTGATAGGGTTGATGAAGTAAACGGACACATCCGCATCATAGACTATAAGACGGGAAAAGGAATTTTACGATTCACCGACGTGGAACAACTCTTCGACAAAGACGTCAAAGATCGTCCAAAGGCAGTCATGCAGGTGTTTATGTATGCATATCTGTACCTCAACGAATATCCGGGCAAGATCATAGAACCGGGAATTTATTATTTACGCAATTTGTTTGATGACAAGTTTGATGCAGATGTATTGCACAAACCGAGCAGAACGGATTCGGTTCGCATCACAGACTTTTCAGAATATAACGACGGTTTCAGAGCCGGATTTGATGCATGCCTCGAAGAAATATTCGATCCCGGAGTGCCTTTCATACAAACTAAGACAGGCAAGGCTTGTGAATGGTGCGAGTTCACAAATATATGTAAGAAATAAAATAGTTTCGATTACTTACTTTACTCCTGATATTCATATTTTTATTCTTATTTTTGTACATTAAACATTCATTTTTAAACAAAAGAACTCAGAATGATTCAAACAAGAGGAATCACCAAAAAATTTGACCAATTACAAGTCCTGAAAGGAATAGACTTGAACATAGATAAAGGTGAAATAGTTTCGATTGTCGGTGCTAGTGGGGCAGGGAAAACAACATTATTGCAAATAATGGGTACATTGGACAAGCCCGATTCGGGCACTGTGACGATCAATGGCTTTGAATTGTCACGGCTCAGTGATTCTCAATTGTCCGACTTTAGGAACAAAAATATAGGGTTTGTTTTTCAATTCCATCAGTTGCTCCCTGAATTTACAGCGTTAGAAAATGTAATGATTCCCGCACTGATAGCGAAAGTGAAAGATTCTCAAGCACAAAAGAAAGCAAAAGATTTGCTTGATCTGCTCGTTTTATCTGACAGGGCAGAACATAAACCGAACGAATTGTCGGGTGGAGAAAAACAAAGGGTTGCCGTTGCTAGGGCATTGATAAACGATCCGGCTGTAATCCTTGCCGACGAACCATCCGGAAGTCTTGACACGGACAATAAAATGGAACTACACAAATTATTCTTTGATTTGCGAGACAAACTGGGACAAACATTTGTGATTGTGACACACGATGAAGATTTAGCCAAAATTACGGATCGAACTATCCACATAAAAGACGGCTTGATCTTATAAATTTCATTGAGCGTTTTTTTAAGGACAGAGGAACAGAGTAGCAAAGCTTTACGACTGAGCCGTCTCTTGCTCGTTGTTCCGGAGTTCGTCTGCTATAAGGCTCAATTCGTCATACCATGCTTGCCCGAAACGTCTTATCAAAGGTTCTTTCAGAAATTGATATATCTTTAATCCGTTCTTGTTGCCGAGTACCACAGCTGCTTTGCACACTTTCCAACGATGATAATTCACGGCCGTGAAGTTGTGATATTTTTGAAGGCGGATAGGATATAAGTGGCATGATACGGGTTTGTAGAAATCGGTTTTGCCTTCCCTGCACGCTTTCTCTATGGCACATTTGCAAATGCCCTCATCGTCGTAGTACGTGAACACACAGTCTTTGCCATTGACAATTGAAGTCACCATTTCTCCGTCATAATCCCTGTAAGCAACACCTTCTTTTTCTATAATTTTTTGTGCTTTGGGTGAAAGATCGTCCCATATAATCGGCAAAAGCTTCTCTATTATCTCCACCTCGTGTTTTTCAAGAGGAGCACCCGAATCACCTTCCACACAACATTCGCCTTTGCATGCCGATAAGTCGCATAAAAAATTTTCCTGCACAATATCGAGGGCTATAATGGTGTCGTCAATTTGAATCATTCTTTTATTTTTCTTGCAAAGATATATTATTCTATCAATAATTCGGGACGATATTCAAAATGCATGGTGTCATAGTGATACCATTTGCCGCCCCAGATGAATCCATATTTTTCAAAAATAGCTATAATTTCTTGTGGAATCCGGTTTTTATAAGATAGCTTCACATTTTCTTTTTTGCAGTTACAATCCCATTGCCAATAGTTTGAATACTTCACATTCAGGTCTATTGATGTTCCGAAGCTGTGTGTGCTAAGGCGTTTTGTTCCTGCAATAATTCTCCAATTGAATGTTGTGGCTCCTTCCAAATATTTTTTCAGTTCAGGATGTTTGTCCAACTCGTCAGATATTTTTTTCAATTGCCTGTCAACACCATTAATTGTGGTAATCTTTATTTTTGCATTCACCAGATTTGGGCACCAGACTATTGTAGTCAGATTTTTTTGAACTTCAGACGATGTTGATCCGTACATAGCTTTCATAAAATTTTCGTTACGGATTCGTCCCGGATCTTCATATTCGGCAGGAGCAGTTGTCTTTCCTTTTACATATAGATATCTGAACATATCTGCGACAGATGGATCGTTCAATAGTTCGTCGTTCGTTTTATTGTTCTTGCGATCGTCGTAAATAATTTTTTTGCCATTGTTAAGCAGGATATAAGTTCCGTCAAAACTTTTCACAAAGTCAGGATATGCCAGCTTTAGTTTTTTTATGTTGACAGATTCCTGCGCCGACAATGAGAAACCGAGGCAAAATGATAAGCTGAAGAATAAGATGATTTTGTTCATAGATAACAAAAAAGCAGATATAAAAATGCCAACTGATAGATGATCGGCAGTTGGCACAGTTGTGTTTCGGGGATTATTGCTCGAATCGGAATTATTTTTTACTGTTTTGTTCTTTCAGCAAATCTCTGATTTCGGAAAGCAATGTTTCTTCCGTACTTGGTGCGGGAGGTGTTGCCGGAGTTTCTTCTTTTTTCGTACGCAACGAGTTCATCGCTTTTATGGCAAAGAAAATCACGGTTGATATAATTGCAAAATCAATAACGGTCTGTATGAAACTTCCGTAATTGAGCGTTACGGCAGGAATAGCCTGTCCGGCAGCATCTACGTATGCATCTTTCATTGTCACTTTGAGATCCGTGAAGTTCACACCATTCAACAGCATCCCTATCGGTGGCATAATAACATCGCTCACCAGCGAAGATACGATTTTACCAAAAGCACCTCCGATAATTACACCGACAGCCATATCAACCACATTGCCACGCAACATGAAGTCTCTCAATTCAAATATAATACTTTTCTTAGCCATTTTTTGATTATTTTTTTGATTCAATATATTTAATATTTAACAAATCTTAGTTGTAATTGTTTATGGAGATGCTAACTTTCAGCAAATTGTTGTCCGGCTGGCATTGTATATTTGTGATACTATTGGAATCTCGTTGCAAAGTTATAGCTCTTGGAAGAAACTCTGAATAATCACCGTTACATTTTCCTCTGCCGATGAAAAGATAATTAATGTTATCTGACAACGTTTCTGTCTGAGAGGGCTGAGATGCATCCGAAGGCAGTTTGGATAAAACGTAACTATATAAAGATTCTTTGCTGACAGAATAGGCTAGAAAGTTGTCTTTGAATGAAAAATATGTTGTGTCGGCTGTTTGCTTGAAAAATTGTTTGCTGAATTGAGGCGCTGAGGTATACAAATTATATTTTGTATGTTCTATGCTTCCCTTTAAACTTAGGTGTTGACCTGACATTCTCTTTTCAACGGTATTCATCATGTCGAATGTGCTGAACCGTGAGTTGTTGAACCGGATAAAATATACAGGAACTTCGTGCTCCTTTCCTAAATATATTTTGTAGGATGGTGCACTGAAATAGCAGATCTCAGTTTCCTGTATATTTGAAATGTTTTTCTGAATTTCGAGAGCTGAAAAAAGATCTGGTATAGCTCTGGAAGTGGCTTGCATGGAATTGTCCTTTGCACCGGGACAATTGACAGCCGAGATGAACGATGAAGGTGTGGCAAAACCTTCTAACCTGATGTTGTTGCCATTTTTTATGTAATTATATGCACATTTTAGATTCGTATCATTGACAAATATATTTGCGGTGTATGATGCGGAAGTGTATTTTGATAACTCATTCAAGGCTTTATTAGAAAAGAAATTATTTTTTTCTGTGGCATCAATGATATTCTCCAATATTTTGTAATTGTAACTGCAAGCAAATATGCCTTTATAGAAAATGCAGGCTAGAAAATCACTGCTTTGAGAAGGATAGAATGTCATTTTCACTCCTTTGTAATCCTTCTCTTTAGCCGGAAAAGCCGTGTATATTTCTTTCTTGAGTTTGTTTTGTATTATTTGTTCCTGCTCTTTATTTATCTTTAATATTATTGCAGATCCTTGTAGATCAGTGATGTAACAGGCTGGGTATGAAAAGGACGATGACAATCTGGTAGCAATCGTTTCCAAAGTTCCCAGATGAGATGCCATATCTTCTATTTTTCTGTTAATTTGTAGTATGCTGGTCGTTTTGCCCGGAATGAAACTGTGTATGTTTGTGTCAAACACACCTTTGTTGTAATCTAACCTTTTGAACATTGTATACCCGGCAATGAGCACAGCAATCGTAAAAATCAAGAAAATAATTATCTTTACAATTCGTTTAGCTTGCATATGCATATATAATTGTTCTATCAATTGATACAAAGATATTATTATATTTTGTGATTAAACATAAATCTCATAAAAACTAGAAATGAAGGGCTTATTAAAAAAAGAATTGCTTTCGATATTTTGTTCTCCTATAGGTATCTCATTTTCTTTTGTTTATTTATTGCTATGCGGTGCTTTTTTATGGATTTTTCCGGGTGCGTATAATATCCCTGACAGTGGCTACGCTTCGTTGGATAGTTTTTTCGGTCTTTCATCTTTGCTGTTGCTTATACTTGTTCCGGCACTGACTATGCGCTCTTTTGCTGAAGAACGAAAAGGAAAAACCATTGATCTCCTCTTTTCAAGACCGATTGGTATGGCAAAAATTGTTTGGAGCAAAATCCTGTCAGCTTGGCTTTTCATAGTTGTGACTGTGTCAACAACGTTCGTTTTCTTTTTTTTTATCAACCATTTGGCACTTCCTGCCGATCATCTGGCATTCAGCGAGATTTTTGTAAATTATATTTCTCTGTTCATACTCTCTCTGGTATTGGTTTCTCTGGGAGTGTTTGCATCAACATTGACTGCTAACCAGATAGTAGCTCTGATTGTATCTTTGGTGCTGAACGTTTTTATCTTTTATGGATTCGATCTGCTGAGTAACTTGTTCCGGTCTGGAAAGACCATTTCATTCATATCTTCGCTTGGACTGTCTTCTCACTATGAGTTGATGAGACGTGGTGTGATCAGACTGAAAGATGTGATTGTGTTCATAAACTACATTGCTCTATTTTCTCTGCTGTCTGTCTATCGTTTACAAATCAGTAAACGGCGATATGCCATGAAATTGATCGTAGGTGCTATTGTTTTGGGTGTGATGAATCTGATCGTTTTATTTTTGCCTAATTACAGAGCTGATTTTACAGTAGACAAGCGGTATACATTGAGTGACTATTCGGTGTCTGTGCTTGAAAAGCAGTCGAAAGAAAAAAATAATATTCAGATCAATCTTTTTCTCGAGGGAGATTTGAATCCGGGATTTCAGAGGTTGCAAAATGCTGTGAAAGATATTCTTTTAGATTTTAACCGGTATTCCGGTAATAATATTACTGTTTCATACGTCAATCCTTATGAATTAGCCTCAACTCCCAAGACAATATATGAACTGATGGGAAATCAGCATATGGACGGAATTGTGCTCAACGAAACAGATAGGGAAGGGAAAGTGAGCCAGAAAATAATATATCCTTATGCACAGGTGATTTCGGGTAACGACACGTTGCCTGTCGATCTTTTGAAAAATGTGTCGGGCAATTCGGCAGAAGAAAATCTGAATCTCTCCATCGAAAACCTCGAATTTCAATTCATAGATGCAGTTCGTTTGATTGCAAACCGAGTGCCACAGAATATTGCCTTTATAGAAGGACATGGCGAATTGAGTGAAGCATATCTGGAAGATGCAACAGCAAAGTTGTCGAAATATTATTTTGTGAACAGGGGACAAATTATACCGGATATCACTGTGCTGAATGATTTTAAGGCTGTGATCATTGCCGGACCAACGAGCCGATATTCTGAACAAGAGAAATTTGTATTGGATCAGTATATTATGAATGGTGGCAGGGTACTTTGGCTCATAGACGGAGTTTATTATTCTGCACAGAATTTGGAGACAAAAGGTGAATCGGCTAGCATGAAGAATGAAACCAATCTGGACGATATGCTCTTTACATACGGTCTGCGTGTCAATTCCGTGTTGCTCCAAGATGCACAATGTGCACCTATTTTGCTTGCATCAGGAAAAGAGAATGATCATCCTTCCGTTCTTCCATTCTATTTTTCTCCATTGTTGATTCCCTCTCAAGACCATCCTGTGACGAAAGGTATCTCTGCCGTAAAATCTTCTTTTGCCAGCTCAGTCGATTTGGTTGGCAAGTCGGATGAAATTGAGAAGACGGTATTGTTGACTACTTCAGACAATTCTCATACGTTGAAAGTGCCTGAGATGATCACTTTTGATGTAACCGACATTCAGTCTCAACCCGACTATTTCAATGAAAAATATTTGATGGTTGCTGTGTCCATGCAAGGACGGTTTAGATCTGTATATGCTAATAGGATGCCGCCGGATAGTGTCAATATGCATCATTTGTCGCCAGTTACCAAAAGCAAAAATACTAAAATGATCGTTGTGGGCTGCTCTGATATTATCAGAAATGAAATAATAGGACATGGGGATAAAACCCAGATTTTGCCAATGGGATATGATCGGGTTGCAGGTAAGCAATATGGTAACAGTGATTTTATTGTCAATGCTGTCAATTGGCTTGTAAATGATGATGATTGGCTAGCGTTAAGGAATAAAGAGCAAAAAATGAGACTTCTTGATAAAACTAAAGTCTATGAAAACAGAGATGTGTATGTTGCTTTTGTAGTGATCTCTCCGCTGTTACTACTTGGATTGCTTATCATGGGAGTCACACTTTACCGTAAATGCAAATATGAAAAGAAATAGAGCATCTTACATGATCCATGTCAAAACAAAATTGTCGGACACACTGTAGTGTATGTCAAAAGATAAGGTGTCTGCACTTTTGGTTTCATATGCAGAGATAATTCCTTGATTTGCGGGTTCAAATTTGCAGATGTGAAAATGATTCTTCAGGTCTATACCTTCCCAATCCAATAGTTTAAACATTGTTTCTTTTGCCGACCAATGGAGTAGGAGGTGAGTTAGTTCATTTTGTGGGTCAATATATTCATCCGGCGAAATAAATTTGCTGCTTATGCGTTTCACCTTGTCTGAGAATTGTTCGATGTCTATGCTTACCTCTCTTTTTGTACTTAATATCACCGCTGCGTAGCCATTTGTATGCGATACGCTTATCCGGTAGTCATTGCCGGAGATATATACTTTTCCGCTGGGTTTGTATTTTAGTTGCGTTTCTTTTCCGGACAATTCTTTTAAAAGAACTCTCACAGCAAGACGTTCCGTTTGTCTTTTTTCTGAATGCAGTTTCAGCACATCTTCCTCTATCAATTGCCGATCTTCCCAAAGAGAAAGTAATTGTTCTTTGGTTTCATCAATTTTCCAGATTCCGAGAAGGCAATCTTCGGCTAATTCTTTTTTCAGATAGAGCATAGCTGTTGTTGGGCATTTTCTGCTGCTTTGGGAGAGATATAATGAAAGGAGTCTTATCCTCGGATAAAACTCCTTTACCTCTAAACAGTCTTTGTATATATAGTTTTAGTTGATATATGCCAAAACTTGGTTTTTCTGAACTTTCGCACCTTGTTTGGTTTCAATCTGTACAACCTTTCCGGAAGATAGAGCTTTGACTTCTTCTATTCCGTAATAGGTTTGTAGGAAGCAGACAACGTCGCCTTCTTTGACAGCTGTTCCTATTGTTGGAGCGGACGACACGTCATCCACATCAACTTGCCAGATTACTTGTCCGCTAACTGTCGCCTGAAGCGGTTTTGCATCCGGATATTTGGCTTGAATAGCAGTAGCATCAAAACGAGGCACTTCAACAACTTCACGTGTTACGATGATTGGTGCACCTGCTTTTTCTTTAGCTTTTTCCAAATCGGCATTGAAACGTTCTTTGGCAAGTCCTGATTTATAGTCGCGATATTGACGGTCGTGCATTGCCAATTCAAACAACTCTTCGTCGTCTTGTCCATAATCCCAGCCGTTCTCATCCATTTCTTTGCGATATTTATCCAATTCGTCTGGATATTCGTCCTGAGGATTTCCTGTATAGAATTCAAGTCCTTTCGCTTTAGCTAATTCAATGATCTCATCATCTAATTTGCCAGGCAATTTTCCTGACTTGCCGAGAATCATACCCCAACTGTCTTTGTCAATGTTAGAGAAACGAGGCTGACCTTGTGCCATTGAGAATATGTTCATCAATGCAATGTTCTTCGTGTATTGGCTGAATGGAGTCACCAAAGGAGGGTATCCGAGTTTAGGCCAAACATACTCTACTTCTTGGAACAATTGAACAACCAGATCATTCAAAGAAACTTCTGGTTTTCCATTGTTTTTAAGTGCCATGTTGATAGCGGGATGCATTGTTCTGAGGTCTGCCATCATAGAACCCATCATTCCACCGGGAAGTCCACAGCCAACAAGCAAGGAATTCATTATTTTGTTTGACGGATCAATAAAGTATCCGAGGAAGTCGTCGATGAAAGATTGTGTCAAAGCACGAGCTTCCATGTATGCACTCATATTAATATCCGGCACAGAGAAACCTGCGTCTTTCAGCATTGCTTGCAATGTGATGATGTCCGGATGGATCATTCCCCATGCCAAAGGATCGATTGCAGCATCGAGATAGTCAGCACCAGCACGTGCTACTTCCAACATGGAAGCAACTGAAAAGCCGGGACCTGTGTGGCCGTGATATTCAATTGGAATATTCGGGTGACGATCTTTCAGGGCTTTGGTGAGTTTTCCCAGAAATGCAGGTCGGCCTACACCAGCCATGTCTTTCAAGCAGAATTCGTCCGCTCCGAAATCAACAAGCTTGTCAGCAAAGTTCAGGTAGTAGTCTACCGTATGAATTGGTGAATGTGTGATGCAAAGTGCAGTCTGAGAAATCATACCTGCTTCTTTGGCATATTTCACTGATAACTCAAGATTGCGAGGGTCGTTCAGTCCGTCAAAAGAACGGGATATGTTTGTTCCTTGAGCGCATTTAACTTTAAACATCAATTGACGCACATCTTTAGGTACAGGATACATACGAAGTGCATTCAATCCACGTTCGAGCATATGTGTTTGTATGCCTACTTTGTTAAACGGTGCAGTCCATTCCCGTACCGATTTATTTGGATTTTCTCCATACAAAAGATTTACCTGTTCAAAAGCACCTCCGTTTGTTTCGACACGGGCAAAACATCCCATATCGATGATCACTGGTGCTATTTGAGTCAATTGATCGACACGAGGCTGGTATTTACCGGATGATTGCCACATGTCTCGATAGACTAGACTAAATTTAATTTCTCTTCCCATAGCGTTTTAGTTGTATATTGTTTTTCTCTTAATCTGACTCAATTTGCAGGATGGAGCTTTGGTGATAAATTGTATCGACAAGGTGTTAATATTTGGCATTGCATCTATCCTCAACTTTCACACAAATTTAGCTCTTTACTTTCAAACAAGAAACAAAATAAAGAGATTAAAGTGATCAATTTGACAAAAAATATTTACTAATCATAAAAACTGCACAAAGAGCTGAAAACTGTGTAGTAATAAAGCTTCAATCAGCATTTTTGACTAGACTAGGCTCTCAAAAATACTTTCTTTTTGTTGAAAATTTATGCTTCTTTGCCCCGGCTGAATTTACTGGAAAAAATGAAGCCAGGCTTGATTGTTTTAGTCTGGCTTCATTGTATAGGAATTATCCGGAAATGAGTGCGGATTATGCTTTTTTCATGATCTTTTCTATTTCATCAATTGCCTCTCTGAATGATTTGTCTACTTCCAGTTGATCTTTGATTGTGCGGCATGCGTGAAGCACTGTTGCATGGTTCTTTTTGCCTATCACAGAACCTATCTGTGCCAACGACATATCGGTATATTGTTTCGACAGATACATTGCCACTTGCCGTGCCTGCACTATTTCCCGTTTGCGGGAAGCTGTGTTGATGAGTTCCTTTTTTATATTGAAATAGTTGCATACAATATCTGAAATGTCATATATTGTGAGGCTTTTCTTCTCTGCTTTTTTTATGGCCTGACCTATAACTCTTTTGGCCAACGGAAGATCAATATCTCTGTTGTAGATCACAGAATGAGCCATCAGTGAGACTATAACACCTTCGAGATCCCTGATGTTATCCGTTACATTTTCGGCAATATATTCTATGACTTCTTGCGAGATGGATAATCCATCCTGAAGTATTTTGTTTTGCAGGACTTTAATCCGCAACTCATAGTCAGGACTTTCCAGTGTTGTGGTCAAACCCCATCTGAACCTTGTGAGCAATCTTTCTTCCACACCTTGCAGTTCGGATGGCGAACGGTCAGAGGTAAGAATCAGTTGCTTATTGTTTTGGTGCAAGTGATTGAATATATGGAAGAATGTATTTTGAGTTTTTTCTAATCCTGACAATTCGTGTATATCGTCGATGATGAGTACATCAATGCCTTGGTAGAAATTAATGAAATCATTCACCGTATTAAATCTTGTGGCATCGGTATATTGTATTTTAAACAGATGTGCCGATACGAATAAGACACGTTTCTCAGGGAAAAGCTCTTTTATTTTTATTCCGATGGCATGGCAAAGATGTGTCTTCCCCACACCGCAAGCTCCGTGTATGAATAACGGATTAAAAGCGGTTTTACCCGGATTCTTAGCAATTGTTTCTCCGGCAGTGCGTGCAAGTTTGTTGCTCTGACCTTCAAAAAAATTGTTGTAAGTGTATTTTGAATTTAACTGAGAATCAAAATCCGTTGACACAATTTTTTCGAATGGACTCGGGATTTTATTTGGATTCGCATTTTTAGCGGTTTCTGTTCCTATCGATTTGTTTTTGCCTCGGTAGTCGATAAGCGTATTGGAAGTGTTCTCAATGAGAATACGGTAGTTTAGGATTGTACTGCTGCCTATTTCGCGATGCAATGTCATACGCAGCAAATCAATGAATTTGTCTTCAAGATATTCGTAAAAGAACTGGCTTGGAACCTGAATTGTGAAAATATTGTTCTCGTACGATAGGGGTACAATGGGAGCAAACCATGTACTGAAAGTTACATCATTGACATTGTCTCTGATCACTTTCAGGCAATTATTCCACAATATATCCACTTGATTATTCATTAAATATAGTATAAATCTTGTTTTTTGTTAATTTTAATAACCTTGACTTCCTAGTACAAAATTTCAAAAAAAAATCAGTAAAAACAAATGATATTTTTTTTGGATTTTTTGAAACAATGTAAATATATCAATATCAATCTTTTAAAAAAATGAGAAACAATCTCCTGCAAAACTCTTGTTTTGTTTATGTAACTATTTGATTAAAATATGGTTATGCTTGCTTCTTTAAATTAAAGAATAAAAAAGTTTAATTCTTTAATTTACTCTTTCACCCTTATCGCTAGTCGGAAAATTGAATTTATTATTTTGTTTGTTATTTAGAATGATTCTAAATAATTTATTAAAATACTTTTACATTAATATACCGACTCGGATTTTCTTTAATGTCTTTTAACAACAGCGATGCATTACCAACTGTTACGTTCAAGCTATCGTATAGTTGTCTATCATTTAACAATAAACCAAGAGAATTGTTTTTCTCATTGAGCTTATTAGATAGTTGTTGCACATTGTGTAGTGTAGAGTCTACTGAATTGTAAGTCTTTACAAAATCCATCGATTTGAATTGTTTTGTCACGTTGGCAACATCACCAGATACTGTATTCAGATTTTTGGTTATTACAGGTACATCTTTGTTGAGTGTGCCAACTAGATTGTTCAACTGAGCAGTCGATGTTTCAAGATTGGACGTTATTCGTTCGATATTGTTTACCGATTGAGTCAATGCCGGACTATTCACCAGAATCTGTAATCCTGATAAGATGGAATCTATTTTAGGCAACAATTGATTGACCTGTGGAATCATATCATTAGATATGGCATCAAGCATACCATGCACTTTCTCGCCTCTTATTGTATCTTGTGGAGATATAAATTCGTTGCGGAGTGGATTCTGCTCTATGATTATTGTGGCTCCACCCAGTGGGGAAACATCAAGCTTAACTTTGCTGTCTTTGGGGATGCGCACACCTTCGTTCAGATTGAGCGTAGTGATAATGTTTTTTCCGTCTGAAGATAATTGCATGGAATAGACTAATCCTACCGGATAACCGTTTACCTGAACCGGACTGGATAGGGTCAATCCTGACACATCGTCAAATAGGACGATATACGAGTTGGATGGCTTGAAGACATTTATTCCCTTGAGGAAGTTGATGCCAAAATAGAGTATAAACAAACAAGCTATGAATGCTATTCCAATCTTTATTTCTTTGGATGCTAGTTTTTTCATCTGTGAATATTTTATTTTTTTATATTTTTTCTGTCAGCGCAAATTATGTATCGTTTGGGAATTGATTCTCGCCATCCCTAACTCATAGATTTGTGTTAATGAACAATTTATTTAATTCTCGTATTATTTTTGAATTTTACGACAAAAGCGTCAGCAAATTTTTGTTTAACGACCTTTTGTTCTTTTAATATCTCGTTGTAATCATTTGTCGAACCATAAGTGTATTTGTATACACCTCCATCCATATATACGGAAATGGGTTCAAGATTTTTGAATCTCGGCGAATTGCTTGGTATCTCAGTCGAAGATACTAAGAATTGTATCCGGTATTCTATTTCATCTGCTTTGATGACTTTCTTTTCAACTGTTTTTTTGACTTCTACGGTCTTAGCTGCTTTTACATCAATATTTGTTCCCGTCTGTTTGTCAGTTTCCGCTTTTTTATTTTCGGTTTGTTGCTTGGCATCAGTTGCTTTGCTGACTTCGTCATTGGTGCTTTGTATTTTTGGGGTTGCTTTTTTTACGATAAAATCATTCACACTACTTTTTATGTTTTTCTCTTCATTTACGTTTTGAGCTTGTGCTTCTTCTTGATTGTCGTTCACTTGAGTTGTTTTGCTTTCCCGTGAGCCGTTTTTTTTTGTCTTTTTGTCAACAGTGGCTTTGTTATTTTTTTTCTCCTGTGTCGTTTTTTGAGGAGTGACAGAACCTTCTTTTTTCAGGAAATCTTCTTTGTAGTCTTCAAATGCGGCAAAAATAGAACTAGCCAAAGCTCGTTGTCCCTTGGCCGATGTCATATTTGCAGCATCTGTTGGATTGTTTATAAATCCCAACTCTATCAGTGTGCTGGGCATGCTCGATTTTCTTAGCACCAGAAATCCGGCTTGTTTCACACCTCTATTAGGCTGTTTGGCCACTGATTTTATTTTTGCTTGCACAGAATTTGCAAAATCGAGGCTCTGATCCATATATTTATATGTCATAAATTCAAAAATAATATATGATTCAGGCGATTTAGGATCAAAACCTTCGTATTTTTTATTGTAATTGTCTTCCAGTAAGATCACCGAGTTTTCACGTTTGGCCACCTCAAGATTTTCTGTACTCCGCGACATTCCCAGAATGTATGTTTCCACACCGGTTGCTTTTTTTTCTACTTTTGCGGCAGTTGAATTGACATGTATGGAGATGAACAGGTTGGCTTTGGCTTTGTTGGCTATATTCGCACGTTTGTCTAGATCTACAAAGACATCTGTAGAACGCGTATAGACAACCTTCGTATCGGAATGTTTCTCTTCAATATATTTGCCTAAGAGCTGAGCTACAGCCAGATTTATATCTTTTTCTTTAATGGTTCCACTTACAGCTCCCGGATCTTTTCCTCCATGACCGGCATCTATGACGACAGTAAATTTCTGTCCATAAACTGAACAGAAAAAAAACAATGAAGAAAAAAACAGAAGCAAAAATTTTCTCATACCTATTTTAGCATCAATTTCAATTGACTTTGTATACAACTTCGTTCACAAGTTCTTTACCTTCAAAGAAAGAACGGATATTGTTGAGTGTTGTATTGGCGATGTTAGACATAGCTTCCTGCGTGAAGAATGCCTGATGCGATGTAATTATTACATTATTGAAAGATAGCAGTCGAGCCAGCACTTCGTCTGTCATCACGCTATCTGAACGGTCTTCATAGAAATAATTTCCTTCCTCTTCGTATACATCCAAACCTGCATATCCGACTTTTCGGGACACAAGACCATCAATGAGATGTTTTGAATTAATTAGTTTTCCTCTACCTGTATTTATAATCATCACACCGTCTTTCATTTTTGCTAATGATTGATCACAGATCAGGTATTCGGTTTCTTTGGTGAGAGGGCAATGTAATGTAATGATATCTGCCTGTGCATATATGTCGTCAAGCGGAGCATATGTTATACCTTCTCTTTCCGCATAGGCATGATCCGGATAGAGGTCATAAGCCATAATTCTCATGCCCAATCCTTTGAGTATTCCGATCACGGTTTTACCGATGCGTCCTGTTCCTATGACTCCGACCGTTTTTCCTTCCATGTCAAAACCTAAGAATCCGTGCAGCGAGAAATTACCGTCGCGTGTGCGCAAAAATGCGCGATGTACTTTTCTGTTCAGGCAAAGCATGAGCGCTAAGGTGTGTTCGGCTATTGCGTGTGGTGAATAGTCGGGCACACGCACCACGGTGATGCCTTCCTGTGTTGCAGCTTTGATGTCAACGTTGTTGAATCCGGCGCATCGCAATGCAATGAGTTTTATACCTAGTTGTTTGAGCCTTTTTATGACAGCTGCATCGCCTACGGCATTTACAAAAATGCAGACTGCGTCACATCCACTTGCGAGTATGACGTTGTTTATATCGAGATGTTCTTTATGGTAAATCAATTCAAAACCGAATTGTTCGTTTACCTTATCGAATACTTTTTCATCATATGATTTAGCATCAAATACTGCAATTTTTTGTAACATCAGATATTGTTATGTTAGTTATGGATATATTGTGCGATAAATATCTGGCAAATATACTGATTTTGGATAAAAGAAAAAACAATAAAGAAGCATATAATTTGCATGCTTCTTCATTGTTCTTGTATTATTTCGCGGTTAAGTTTTACTTATTTGGCAAAACTAACGGCGCGGGTTTCTCTGATAACGGTTATTTTCACTTGTCCGGGATAAGTCATCTCGTCTTGTATTTTTTTAGCGATTTCAGTCGAAAGAGTTTCTGTTTCTACATCACTCACTTTGTCTGCTCCTACAATTACACGAAGTTCACGTCCGGCTTGTATTGCATAAGTTTTGAGTACGCCCGGATATGATAGGGCAAGTTGCTCAAGGTCGTTCAAGCGTTTGATGTATGCTTCAACTATTTCGCGACGAGCGCCAGGGCGAGCACCTGAGATGGCATCGCATACCTGAACGATGGGAGCTAATAGAGTCGTCATTTCGACCTCATCGTGGTGTGCGCCTATGGCATTGCAGATATCCGGTTTCTCTTTATATTTTTCGGCAAGTTTCATTCCGAGTATAGCGTGTGGCAATTCAGGTTCATCATCTGGAACTTTCCCGATATCGTGCAACAATCCTGCACGTTTGGCTTTTTTGACATTCAGTCCAAGTTCCGCTGCCATTATGGCGCAAAGATTAGCTGTTTCACGCGCATGTTGAAGAAGGTTTTGTCCGTAAGATGAACGGTACTTCATTTTTCCTACTATTCGGATCAGTTCAGGGTGCAAACCATGTATGCCGAGGTCGATTGTTGTGCGTTTACCTATTTCTATGATTTCTTCTTCTATTTGTTTCCTTACTTTGGTCACCACTTCTTCTATGCGGGCAGGATGGATGCGCCCGTCGGCAACCAATTGGTGAAGCGCCAAGCGTGCCACTTCGCGTCTTACGGGATCAAATCCTGACAGAATGATGGCTTCCGGGGTGTCGTCTACGATTATTTCGATTCCTGTGGCTGCTTCCAAAGCGCGGATATTGCGACCTTCGCGTCCAATGATTCGTCCTTTTATTTCATCTGATTCAATGTGAAATACGGTTATTGCATGTTCATTGGCGGTTTCAGTAGCAACCCTTTGGATTGATTGGATTACAATTTTTTTAGCCTCCTTATTGGCCGTCATTTTGGCCTCTTCCATTATTTCGTTAATGTAAGATTGAGCATTGGTCTGCGCCTCATCTTTCAGGGCTTCTATCAGTTTCTCTTTCACTTCCTCTGCCGAAAGGTTAGACAAAGCTTCCAGTTTTTCTATTTCCTGTTTGTGCAGCTTGTCCAGATCACTTTTCTTTTTGTCAACTATTTCTAGTTGGGCATCAAGATTTTCTTTGATCACATCTACTTCGTTTTTCTTGCGCTGAAGCTCTTCTTGTTTTTGATTCAGGGTCAGTTCGCGTTGTTTGTTCCTGTTTTCGGCAACCTGTATTTTGGAGTTGCGGGCATTCATTTGCTCATCCAACTCTTTTTTCATCTGGATTGCTTGTTCTTTGACCTCAAGCAGTTTATTTTTCTTGATCAGCTCTGCCTCTTTTTCGGCATCTTCGATTCTATTTTTAACCTTCGATTTCAGCATCACATCTTTGACTATCCACGTCAGTATGATGCCAATCACTAGGGTGGCTATACCAATAATTATTTCCATATTATTTTCATTTTAATTTCTAAGTAAAATTTTGTTTATATATAAAAAAAGCACTAAACGCAAAGCCATTTGGATTTGTCGTCCAATGACTTTCGATCAGTGCATCTGTTTCTAGCTTACTAAGCAATATTTCTTATCTATACTTTTTCAGAAAAACGTTCAATTCTTCTGTCAAAGATCTGATTTTGTCCTCGTATGTTTCATTTTTTATTTCTAGATCAACATTCTCGGACAATGCTTGTATGGCGGTCATCACCATATAATCAGTTTCGCGAAGCGGTTCGTTCACCACTCCTGAAAAAGAGTTTCTATATTGATTTGTCTTCTTCTCAATTGCATCTGCGGCATCACGGTATATTTTCTCGTCTTTTCTTCTGATTCTGACGCGATACATCTTGTCAAAAACCCGCAGTGTAATTATAAAATGCTCATCCATAACAAATAGATTTTTTATTCTTTCAGCATGGAGATGCACTTGTCAACATCTTGCACTAATTTTGATAGCTTGAGTCTTGCTTGTTTTGCTTCGTCTCCATATCGGGACGAAAAACTTTTGGCAAGCTTCAAGTTTGTATGTTTCAAGTTCATACTGCTAAGTTCGGCAGAAAGGTTTTCTATTTCCTTATTCTTCTCTTCCAACTCATTTGCTAATTGCGCATTTTCGTCTCGTAAAGAATCACATAAAAACATCAACTGCTTCATCCCTACTTCCAATTGGTGAAGTAATTTTTCCTGCTCGTTAGCCATATTTATTTTAAAACATAGACAAACACAAAAGTAAAGATAGATTGCGAATTTACAAAATTATTTATTCGTTAATTTACAGCAAAAAAATACCATCATAAAGATTAAACTGCCTATTGGATAGATGTTTACCTTTAGATGGTATATAATTTTTTAGATTTTTTACTTAAAGGAGGGTCACTGTGTAATCTTTGTCTGCTTTTGTAAGTTCGATTTTTTCTTCTCTAGCCAGCCATCCTAATGCAGCATATAAATCCTTTTCGGTCAGCTTTGTAGCTGCTTTAATCTCCTTGATTGTTTTGTTTCCGTTTTCATTCAAAAACTCCCAAACAATTCCTGCATTTGCTCCGATTAACTCTTTCATAATGTTCTTAAATTATTTGTTTGTATATAAAAATAATATGATGCAAATATAAAAACTTTTTTTTTGATAATCAATATTTTAAATATACTCTCTTTTTGCGCATTGAATGCCACTTGCTTTTTGAGAAAACTATTACCGGAATTCGATTTTATTTTGAAACTCTTTTCATTACTGTTTATCCGTAAAATATTATATCTTTGTTAAAGACTTAATCAAATAAAAGAAAGAACACCATGATTATTGATAATTTAAAAAATTCGGCACTTTACGAAGACCTAAATCCCCTTTTTTCAAAAGCATTCGAGTATATTAAACAATTGGATTTTTCAAATCTTGAACTGGGTAAAACCGTTTTGGTGGAGAATGAACTGACCGTTGCAGTTAGTGATAGCACTCTGAAGAATGTGGATGATGCAAAATTTGAAGCACACAACCGTTATATCGACATTCAGATTCCGGTTAGTAGAGCTGAAGGTTTTGGTTGGAGCTTTAGGGAAGATGTCAAAAATCCGGTGAGCGAGTTTGATAATGTTAAAGATGTGATTTTTTACAAAGATAAGCCGTCGGTTCATTTTGAAATCAATCCCGGTAATTTTGTGATATTGTTTCCTAAAGATGTTCATGCTCCTTGCATAGGTGAGGGTTCGATCCGCAAGATTGTGGTAAAAGTTTTAGTGAAATAACCATAAAATGATTGGCTTATGCTTAACTTGATAGAAAACGATCCTTGGCTCGAGCCTTATAAAGATGCCATTCAGGGCAGATACGATTTTATAAAGCAGCGAAAGGCTGCATTGACGAATAATGGCAAAACATCTTTGTCGGAATTTGCTTCGGGTTATTTATATTTTGGTTTGCATAAGACGAACGAATGTTGGGTGTTGAGAGAATGGGCTCCAAATGCCAAGGAGATATACCTGATAGGAACATTTAATGATTGGCAAACAACGGACGAGTACAGGTTCTCACAGCTCGATAACGGTAATTGGGAGATATGTTTACCGCTAGACAAACTTCATCACGAAGACATTTATAAGCTGAATGTTGTTTGGGAAGGTGGTTCGGGCGAAAGGATTCCGGCATGGACGAGAAGAGTGGTTCAGGATTCACAATCCGGAATCTTCAATGCTCAGGTCTGGGATCCACAACAGGCATATTGGTTTAAAAATGAGAATTTCAGTCCGGACACATCACCATTGCTCATTTATGAATGCCACATTGGTATGGCTACACAAAATGATGAGGTGGGAACATACGAAAACTTTAGAACAAATATACTTCCACGTATCAAAGCAGATGGTTATAATGCTATCCAGATAATGGCAATACAGGAACATCCTTATTACGGATCGTTCGGGTATCATGTTTCAAGTTTCTTTGCTGCATCGTCACGATTCGGTACACCTGACGAACTCAAACATCTGGTCGATGATGCTCACGCAATGGGACTTTCGGTCATCATGGACATTGTCCATTCGCATGCCGTGAAAAATGAGGTTGAGGGATTGGGACGGTTCGATGGCACACCTTATCAGTATTTTCACGGAGGCAGCAGGCGCGAGCATTCGGCTTGGGATTCGTTATGCTTCAATTATGGAAAAGATGAAGTGATCCATTTTCTTTTGTCCAACTGTAAATTCTGGTTGGATGAATATAAATTTGATGGCTTCAGGTTCGATGGAGTCACATCCATGCTCTATTACAGTCATGGATTGGGTGATAATTTCCTCAACTATTCCGATTATTATAACGGAAACGAAGATGATGATGCCATTTGCTATCTGACTCTGGCCAACGAGCTGATCCACGAGGTGAATTCACAGGCAATTACCATCGCTGAAGAAGTGAGCGGAATGCCCGGATTGGTGGCCAAACAGGACGCCGGTGGTTATGGATTCGATTATCGCATGGCGATGAATATTCCAGACTATTGGATCAAAATCATAAAAGAAAAGAAAGATGATGAATGGAAGCCGTCTTCCATATTCTGGGAATTGACCAATCGCAGGGCTGATGAAAAAACAATCTCTTATGCGGAAAGTCACGATCAGGCATTGGTTGGAGACAAAACGATCATATTCAGATTGATAGATTCGGATATGTATTGGCATATGTCGAAACTGTTCGACACATCATATGTCACAGACAGAGGAATAGCTCTTCACAAAATGATCAGGTTGGCAACAGCATCCACTATAAATGGTGGTTATCTCAATTTTATGGGCAACGAGTTTGGTCATCCTGAATGGATTGATTTCCCACGCGAGGGTAACGGCTGGTCATATAAATATGCACGCCGTCAATGGAGTCTCGTAGATGACACAAATTTGAAATACAAGGATCTGGGCGATTTTGACAAAGCAATGTTGAACACAATAACTTCCATAAAGGATTTTGAGAAAACACAAATTGTGGAATTGTGGCACAATGACGGTGACCAGATTCTGGCTTTTATGCGAGGCTCATTGGTTTTTGTGTTCAATTTTAGCCCGAGCAGATCGTTTCAGGATTATGGATTCCTTGCGCCTTCGGGGAAATATAAAACAATTCTGAACACAGATGATTCTGCATTTGGAGGAAATAATCTGGTTGATGATACAATAGAGCATTTTACAATTGAAGATCAGCTATATATACGTGAAAACAAAGGTTGGTTGAAGTTATACATTCCGGCGCGATCTGCATTTGTATTGACTAAAGTAGATTGAGCCCGAATGATGATTATACAAATACTAAAATTATTGGTTTTTTTAATACAATTTGAACAATGAATTTATATCCGTTAAAATTTGAACCGATCTTGAAAACCCTCATTTGGGGAGGTTCTAAAATATGTCCGTTTAAGGGCATATCTCCTGCACGTGACGGAGTGGGAGAGAGTTGGGAAATATCAGGAGTGAAAAATAATGTGTCGGTGGTTTCGGAAGGCGATTTGAAAGGCAAAAATCTCGAAGAACTCATCGGTATATATAAAGATCAACTTGTTGGAAAAAAAGTATATGGAAAATTTGGAACAACATTTCCGTTGCTCATCAAGTTTATAGATGCTGAAGACAATCTGTCAATTCAGGTACATCCGGACGATATACTAGGCAAGCAAAGGCACAATTCTTTTGGCAAAACAGAAATGTGGTATGTGGTGGACGCAGCACCGCACGCTTTCCTCTATTCGGGATTTGAAAAACAGCTTTCACCTGAAAATTATGCAAAAACTGTTGAAGATAATACCTTTGTGGATTATCTGGCAAAACAGGACATCAAAAAAGGAGATGTCTTTTTCTTGCCTGCGGGTCGTGTACATGCAATTGGTGCAGGATCGTTCATTGCAGAGATTCAGCAAACATCCGATATCACATATCGTATCTACGATTATAACCGTAAGGATAAGGAAGGAAATCCGCGAGAATTACATACCGAGCTGGCAAAAGATGCGATTGATTTCAAGGTTTATGATTCGTATAAAAACAAATATACACCCCAAAAAGATGAATTAGTGGAATTGGAGTCATGTCCATATTTCACAACCAGTCTGCTGGAACTGGACAAACCGTTTACCCGCGATTGTGCTGCTATCGATTCATTTCTCATTTTTATCTGTACGAAAGGATCGGCGCAGATCAGAGATAATAAAGGAAATGATCTGCTCATAAAGCAAGGTGAATCAATTTTGATTCCGGCCGATACTCAATCCGTCGTTGTGGAACCATCACCGGAAGTCGTATTGTTGGAAACTTACGTGTGAAGCAGAGTTTCGGATTCATGTAATTATAGAATAAGATTGCCTCTCTGGTTTGAGCAGAGGTAATTGTTTTTTTTTACGGGCAAAAATAAAAGGATATTTTTTACTTTTGTTTTATCTAAAATGATAATAATATGAGAGGTATTCTCATTATAAATACAGGGACGCCCAAAAGCTTACAAAAAGAAGACGTACAATGGTTTATTGGAGCAATGTTGTCCGATCCTCTGCTTTTATCGACTGTTCCCAATTGGTTCAGGCCATTGTTGGCTACCCGGATCATTGCACCGTTGCGAGCCGCCAAGTCGGCAGCGCACTATTCGCTCATTTGGGACAAGGAGCATGATGCATCTCCGCTAATGTATCACACAGAACAATTGGCCGGAAAGATAGAAGATCTGTCAGGTTTGCCGGTCGAGATTGCGATGCGTTATGGTGAACCCTCTATTCCTTTGGCTTTTGAACGATTAATAAAAAAAAGTCCAGCTTTGCACGAAGTGGTGGTGGTTCCGATGTTTCCGCAATATGCACAATCGTCTTATCAGACAGTTGTTGATGAAGTGGGGCGATACTTTTTGAAGAAGCACTATCCTTTTCGCCTCAAATTTATAGAACCATTCTATAACCATCCCTGCTACATCAAAGCTTTGTCCGAAAGACTGAAACCGTATGTCGAAGGAGGAGGATATGACCGATTGATATTCAGTTTTCACAGTTTGCCATTGGTTCATGTCGAAGAAGCATGGAAAAAAGGTTATAACTTTGACTATGTTTATCAGATCAAAGAAACAATAAAACTTGTTTCAAAGGAATTGAATCTCGATATTAAGAAAAATAGGATTGTATACTCTTCTGCTATTGGGAAAAAATGGCTGGAACCGGATTTGTGCAGCACGATGAAAGAACTGGCAGAGGAAGGCATAAAAAGAATAGTGACGCTGACAGCAGGTTTTCCGGCCGATAATCTGGAATCTCTTTACGATCTCGATATATTGGCTCGAGAGGCTTTTCTGAGTAATGGAGGCGAAGATTTTGTCTTCGTGCCGGGACTTAACAGTGAAGATGTTTGGGTTGAGGGCGTTATCAAAATGGTGACCGACAAGGTTT
>JBKECE010000128.1:0-3039 GCA_047974325.1 Dysgonomonas sp.
TGGCAAACAATCCCATTCCTCCAATTCCTAGTAATAGACCTCCCTGAAGTTCATTCAACTGCAATTCTTTTACCTCAACGGTGTAATTGATAAAAAAACTGCCGATCCCCGTTTGAGCAGCAACATATAAAAACTGAGCAATAACCGCAAAGACAAAATGCTTTTGTTGCATCAGGGGCTTACCCACCCCACCGGAGGCTTCAGCACTATCTTCTTCCGGACTAATTTCTGGCAATTTTGTGAATATGAACAGAATCAAAACCAGCAAAACCAATATTCCCAACCCTACATAAGGAGGTATAAGAACAGAATTGTCTGTAGCGTGCTCTTCTATCGTTTTGGCAACGTCCTGAACAATTTCCCCTGCCCCCAGAAACACCTTAGATACAGCCTCTCCAAAAAGCTCAAATATTGATTTACCTGACTCATTCTTAAATATAAGTACTGAACCAACAATTGGGCCTAACACCCATCCTAGAGCATTAAACGTCTGAGCCAAGTTAATACGGCTAGCCGAAGTTTCAGGAGGCCCCAGGACAATCGTATAAGGATTCGCAACAGTTTCGAGACAGGTTAGTCCTGCAAACAAAATTAACAAGCCTAACAGAAAAGCCCAGAACGCATTGATACCCACTGCCGGAACAAACCAGAAAGCTCCTACTGCGAAGAGAACAAGTCCCACAATAACACCAGTCTTGTACCCGAATCGGCGGGCAATATATCCCGCAGGGAGAGCCATAAGAAAATAAGCACCATACGCAGACATTTGTATAACCCCGGATTGCGCTTTGGTCAAATGCAGCGCATCCTGAAAATGTTTATTCAAAAGATCCAGCAAACTGTGGGCAAATCCCCACATAAAGAACAAACTTGTTATAAGGATAAAAGGAAACAGATAACTCTGTCCCTGACTTCCTTTAAATAAAGATTTTTTCGTTTTGGTATTCATTTTGGTATTAGATTCGGTTTTATCATTTAAATACGTGTTCCATTTTAGAAGCAAAAGCTCTCCATTCTAAATTATTTTCAGGGTAATAACTTCTAAAGTTAAAACTATTTTTCACAATGAGATGTCCGTCTTTCAAATTTGCAATTGTTTTATCGGCAACCGCTTGTTGTAATATATTTCCTATGGCAGTAGCTTCAGTCAAACCAACAACAACTTCAACATTTAACGCATCGGCTATGCACTGATTCAATATTTCGTTTTGACTTCCACCTCCTACAACTGCCAAATGCCTAATATTCCTACCCGAACAGGCCTCTAACTTTTTCATTACAAAGTGATATTTCAAAACCAACGATTCGAGGATACAGCGCACAAACTCTCCTGTTGTTTGAGGCAATGGCTGATTTGTTTTCTTACAATATTCTTGAATAGCTTTTGACATAGATGCCGGATGAGAGAACAAGGGATCATCGGGATTAACAACACTTCTGAACGGCTCACTCCCTGAACATTGCGATAATAGACAATCATAGGAACATTCTTTATCTCCTTTTTCCCATTCGGCTATCAATTGTTGCAGTAACCATAACCCTGTAATATTACGCATAAACAGAATCTTGTTATCTACTCCGCCTTCATTCGTAAAATCATTCCCCATTGCTTCGGTCGTAAGAATAGGTTCTTCGGACTGTATACCCAACAGCGACCAAGTTCCCGAACTGAGAAAAGCCCATTCCTCTCCATCGAATGGAATAGCAGCAATAGCGCTTGCCGTATCATGCGAGCCCACAGCAAATACTGAAATTTCAGAAGCGCCAGTTTCCTCCATAAGTTCTCTCTTTAATTTACCAATTGGAGAGCATGGCTGTATAATATCACTTACCAGATGAGATGGAAGTTGCAATTGGTCAAACAAATCATGCTCCCAGCGTCTTGTTCGTGCATTCAATAATTGCGAAGTAGAAGCTATTGTATATTCATTATATATTTTTCCTGTAAGATAATAATTAATCAAATCGGGCATAAACAACAATTTATCGGCAACAAGAAGAGTCAAATCCTCTTCATTTTCAAGGCTCAGCAATTGAAAGACAGAATTGATATCCATCTGTTGAATCCCTGTAATAGCATACAACTTTTCCTTCGAGATTCTAGACATTGCTTTATCTTCCATTCCCTCAGTACGTGGATCGCGATAGCAAACAGGATTAGACATCAACCGACCTTTTTTATCTATCAGCCCAAAATCTACACCCCAAGTATCTACCGCAAGACCTTGTAAATCATATCCTTTTTTAACAGCCTGATGTATACCTTCTTTTATATCACGAAACAGAGACAAAAAATCCCAATATAATGTATCACCAAGTTTCACCCGCGGATTGCTGAAACGATGAACTTCATCCAAAAGGATGCGACCATCCTCTATTATTCCGACAATAGCACGTCCGCTTCCGGCACCAAGATCTAAAGCTAAATAGGCCATAGTGCTTATTTTGCAGTTTTACCTAATACATATACTTCCAAATCGCGTATTTCATCCTCTGTCAGAGTCAAATAATTACCCTCTCCTGCCCGAACAATAATGCTGCAAGCCAATTCAAAGAACACAGCTTTCTGAAAAGCATCATCAAAGTCTTTCCCACACACAGCCTGCCCGTGTTTGCTCATCAAAACACAGTCGTGATCTATCAAAGCTTCCGTTACAGCCTCAGCCAACTCTTTCGAACCCGGTCGAAAATAAGGAATAACAGGAATATCTTTCCCGCAATAGCATGGAACTTCGGCTACAACATTAAAATTCTTCGGCTTGTTCTCCATGCAAGAAACAATGGTAGCAAACTCTGACTGAAAATGAAGTACAACATTCATATCTTTTCGTTGACGCAAAACACCCAAATGAAAGACACTTTCCATAGAAGGTTTAGGCCCGTCTAGTCGCATTCCCGTAGAAATATCACAGATAGCAACATTCTCTTTGGCAAGGCGGGGAAGCCAAGAACCCGTACCTGAAACAAGAGCTATATTTTCCTCTACTCTCCATGACAAGTTCCCACTACTGCAAAGCTGCAACCGTTCTTTGCCCACAC
>JBKECE010000129.1:0-3590 GCA_047974325.1 Dysgonomonas sp.
CAGCCGCTCTTTCACTTCACTTTGTCCTATAATATCTTTAAAAAACATTTTGCCTCTCCGACCCCTCCAAGTAGGGGCTCTAGTGATATATTGCTAATTCCTCTTTCTCCTCCCCTATGGGGAGGTTGGGAGGGGCCGTTAATATATTTCTTTAGCTATTCTCCTAACGCTTTCTGTTGCCATCAGCGAGTAGAAATGTAAGCTGGGTACACCGTATGCGATTAGTTCCTTCGATTGTTTAATGCCCCACTCCACACCTACTTCTTTAGCCTCATCGTCCGTTTTACATTTACGTAATTCGACAGCCAATTCTTCAGGAATGCTGGAACGGAAAATACGAGGAAGCACCTCCAATTGGTTCATTAGCACAATTGGTTTCACACCCGGCACAATCGGTTGTGTAATCCCTGCCTTGCGGCATTTGTCCACAAAAGAGAAATATTTTTGGTTGTCGAAAAACATCTGGGTAACAAAATACTCAGCTCCGTTGTCCGCTTTTTTCTTCATGTAAAACAAATCCGATTCTGCGCTTTCGGCATCTTCGTGTATTTCGGGATAGCAAGCCATTCCGTATGCAAAAGGTGTCGCATTCTTTTCGAAAGTTGTGCCATCTTCCGATATCCCTTCATTGAAATCGTTTACCTGCTGTTGAAGCTCGGTTGCATATTCATTTCGGTTCGGGTACATTTGCTCGGGAGCCAGCCGCTTGCCGTCTCCTTGCAAAAGTAATAAATTATGGACACCCAGAAAATTTAAATCGATCATCGCATATTCCGACTCTTCTCTGGAAAAACCTTTGCAAATCATATGCGGTATGGCCGTCACTCCATATTTATGCTGAATGGCAGCAGCAATAGCTACCGACCCCGGACGCTTACGGATATTTACCCTTTTGGTACTACCATCGGGCATAGCCTGATCGAGATACTCACTATGATGCGTGGTAATGTTGATGTACTGCGGATCGAATTCGATCAGCTTGTCGATTATGTTGTAAACTTTTTCTATGTTGTTGCCTTTCAATGGAGGCAGTATCTCGAAAGAAAAAGCTGTCTTATCATTTTTATTTATAAGTTCTGTTACTGTCATAATAAATTATAGAAGCCCCCTTTAGTTCCCCCGAAAGGGGAATAAAGCCTTCCCTTTGGGGAAGGAAGGGCGGTTACTTAAAAAATATCCTTAGTATGTCGTTTCCATTGGCTATGATGAGCAGTAGTAGGATGAACAACATACCTGCCATCTGTGCATACTCCATAAACTTCATGCTCGGCTGTCGTTTGGTTATGACCTCGTAAAGCAGGAACATAATATGTCCACCGTCTAATGCAGGGATAGGCAGTATGTTCATAAATGCCAAAATGATAGACAAGAAAGCCGTCATAGCCCAGAATGCATGCCAGTCCCAAACAGGAGGGAACATATTCCCGATTCCGGCAAATCCGCTCAATTGCTTAACCCCTTGTTTGCTGAAAACAAAACGCGCTTGCGCGACATAGCCTTTCAGCGTATTTACCCCTAAAGCGGCTCCAGCAGGTAAAGAAGAGAAGAAGTCGTAGTTGTCTTTTTTCACTAGCGAGGGCATATTAAATTTGGTGAAATACCCTAATGTTCCTGTGCTATCTAGTTTTGTTGCAGCAGTAATCAGAGTCGTGTCCCTATAAAATGATACCTGCACGAGAGAATCTTTAGCTGTTTTCTTTATTTCGCGCAAAGCCTGATTGTAGCTTTCTACTGCTACATTATTGATAGCGACAATGCTGTCACCTTTTGTTAACCCTATTTTGCTTGCACCGCTGTTTGCAACAACAGAATCGACAACCGGTGCTATCCAAAACGAATATGGAGGCACTTCCTTGTCTGCAATCACTTTATTTGCAAAATCTTCTGGAAGTGTTATGGTTACAAGTTTGCCATCACGTTCTACTACAACTTCCTTCGCATCGATAAAGTGCATAACGGTGTTCATATACACCACACCTGTCCGATAAGCCAGTTCCTGACCATCGGCACTGATAAGGATATCTTTGTCCTGAAATCCCGCGTCTTTGGCTACTTGAGGAAATTCCATTCCTGTTTTTACATCTTTGAATGGGATATAGCTGTCACCCCAGGCAAATAGCATCATTGCAAAAATGAAAATGGCAAGAATGAAGTTGAATAATACGCCTCCCACCATCACCAACAGGCGTTGCCATGCCGGTTTGGAACGAAATTCCCATGGCTGAGCCGGCTGAGCCATTTGCTCTTTATCCATCGATTCGTCTATCATTCCCGATATTTTCACATAGCCACCGAGAGGAAGCCATCCGATACCGTATTCGGTTTCGCTGTTTTTAGGTTTAAACTTAAACAGGGAAAACCATGGGTTGAAGAAAAGATAGAACTTTTCTACTCTTATTTTGAAAATCCGGGCAAAAAGAAAATGGCCGAACTCATGTACTACAATCAGTATCGATAAACTCAGAATTAATTGCAGTGCCTTGATTAAAATTGTTTCCATTAAATAATTTTAGATGCTATAAGTTGTTGTTATATTTTTTCTTAACTATGTACAAATTCCTGTGCAATATGGCGGGCTTCGATGTCGGTTTCCACATAATCCTCGTATGTAGGAGTTTGCACAAAAGCCGTCTTTTGCATTGTTTTTTCTATCACGTCGCTCATTTCGAGGAATCCTATCTTGTCTTGCAGGAAGGCGGCAACGGCTATTTCGTTGGCTGCGTTCATGGTACAAGGCATATTTCCTTTTGTCTTTGCTGCTTCGAAAGCAAAAGATAGATTGCGAAAACGATTGGTGTCAGGCGCTTCGAAGGTCATTGTTTTTAGCTTAAAAAAATCAAGACGTTCAAAATTCGATTTCAGCCGAGCCGGATAACCCAGCGCATACTGTATAGGCAGATGCATATCGGGCAATCCCAACTGCGCAATGATAGACGAATCCTCGAATTGCACCATGGAATGTATGATTGATTGCGGATGAACGACAACCTCTATTTGATCGGGGTTAACGTCGAACAACCACTTTGCCTCTATCATTTCCAGCCCCTTGTTCATCAGCGAAGCAGAGTCTATTGTAACCTTCGCCCCCATATCCCAATTGGGGTGATTCAAAGCCTCTTTCTTTGTCACTTTTTGGAGTTGCTCCATAGAGTGATTGCGGAATGGGCCTCCCGATGCTGTAAGGATTATTTTTTCGATCGGAGAGCGTTCTCCGTTCAAACACTGAAAGATTGCCGAATGTTCGGAATCGACAGGCAGAATAGGAACTTTATTTTCGATAGCAAGACTCGTAATCAACTCGCCTGCTACTACCAGCGTCTCTTTGTTTGCCAAAGCTATGGCTTTTCCCGCTTTTATCGCATTTATGGTTGGCTTCAATCCTGAATAACCGACCATCGCTGTCAGCACCATATCTATGGGTTGGCTTTCTACCACCTGTGCAATAGCATCACTTCCCGCCCAAACTTTTATGGGCAGGTCATGTAAAGCTTCTTTCAGTTGGTTGTATTTTTCTTCGCAGGCAATAACGACAACCTCAGGTTGAAATTCCCGAGCCTGTTTTACCAACAAATCCAGATTATTGTTTGCCG
>JBKECE010000181.1:0-1570 GCA_047974325.1 Dysgonomonas sp.
GATCGTATCAGGAGCAAGCACAGCAACTATTGCGTTTGATGTGCGCACCGATTTTGACAATAAAAAATATAAAGCATCTTGTACAGAAACTATAGACAAGGTGTTGAAACAAAACTACACAACTTTAAAAAACAAACATATTGCCGATTATTCAAACCTGTTTAATCGAGTAGAACTTTTTTTAGGAAATGACGAAGCTGATAGTTTACCGACGGATATTCGTTGGAAGCGTGTGAAAGATGGAAAAAATGATGTGGGTCTCGATGCTCTCTTTTTCCACTACGGACGTTATTTGTTGATAGCAGCTTCGCGCGAAAACTCGCCGCTTCCGGCTAATTTACAAGGAATCTGGAATGACAATCTCGCTTGTAATATGGGGTGGACTAACGATTATCATCTCGATATAAATACACAGCAAAACTACTGGATGGCAAATATCACAAATCTGCACGAATGTAATGTACCTTTATTTTCATACTTGAAAGATTTGTCAGTTTATGGTGAAAAAACGGCTCGTGAAATTTATAATGCAAGAGGTTGGACTGCTAACACTATTGCAAATGTTTGGGGATATACGACTTGCGGAAGTGGTGTAAACTGGGGGCTTTTTCCATGTGCCAGTGCATGGATTGCATCACATCTATGGACACACTATGTTTATACAAAAGATGTTGATTTTCTTCGCAATAAGGCATATCCGATATTAAAGGGTAATGCTGAATTTTTCATCGACTATATGGTTGAACATCCTACCAATGGTTATTTGATGACAGGACCCAGCACATCGCCTGAAAACAGTTTTAGATATAAGGGCGATGAATTGTCTCTATCTATGATGCCAACAAGCGATCGTTTACTTGTTTATGAAGCATTCAATTCGGTTATTCAATCTTCCGAAATTTTGGGTATCGATAAGGCTTTTGCTGACACACTCCACACGGCATTGACAAAACTACCTCCATACAAAATAGGAAAGAACGGTGGCATACAAGAATGGTTCGAAGATTATGACGAAGCACAGCCAAATCACCGCCACACGACACATATTTTAGGACTTTATCCGTTTTCTCAAATCACTCTAGAAAAGACACCCGAATTAGCAAATGCTGCTAAAAAAACGTTAGAACTTCGTCTTGCCGCTGAGGGTTGGGAAGATGTTGAGTGGAGTAGAGCAAATATGATTTGTAATTATGCTCGACTAAAAGATGCTGAGAATGCTTACGAGAGCGTTGTGCTATTACAACGTAACTTCACTCGCGAAAACTTACTCACTATTTCACCCGAGGGAATAGCCGGAGCACCTTACGATGTTTTTATATTTGACGGAAATGAAGCCGGTGGTGCAGGTATTGCCGAAATGCTTATACAAAGTCACGAAGGTTATGTTGATTTCTTGCCGGCACTTCCAAAACAATGGAACACAGGATATTTTAAAGGACTATGTGTGCCAGGAGGTGCAGAAGTTGATTTGTCGTGGAAGAATGGAGCTGTGCAACAAGCTAAATTGAAAGCTACAACGAATAATACTTTCAAAATTAAAGTGCCGGCTACAGGGAGCTTCAGATGTTTG
>JBKECE010000235.1:0-113919 GCA_047974325.1 Dysgonomonas sp.
ATATGTCATGTGAAGAATCGACATGAAATGAAGAAATATCTATGACCATTTAAGACATAAAAAAAGCGATAAAAGAAGAACTTTATCGCTTTTTATGAAAATGGAAGATAAGTAATATAACTACAGAATCACTTTATTAATGGAATTTCCTATTTTGACCAAAATAATACCGTGAACCGGAATCTCAAAGGTGTTTATTCCCTCAGTTGTTTTGAAAGTTGTGATCTTTTGTCCAAGAGGATTGAAGATTTCTATTGTTTGGTTAATTGCATCTGAAATAATGAGCCTTCCGTTTTGTGTATATATTTTGGGGATACTTCCAACACTATTCTCAATACCTGTTGTGGCATTGGTTACAACGGTAATCTCATTTGAGGTTAAGGAATTTATATCTCCTCCTTTTGCAATGACAGTGTAATAGTAAGTGGTTTGTGGAGATAATCCACTGAGTTCTTTTGAAGTGCTGCCTGTAATTGCAAATGGAGAACCATCGATAGGATTTGTCACATCATCGTTTTTGGTGTAGACATTTAGTTCATAACCGACCGCATCGAGAACTTCATCCCAATTGGCAACAAAGCCGGACGAACTGATTGAGCTTGCTTCCGTTGCAACGGGTGCGTCCAAAATGTTCTGGTAAGTAACTTCAATGGTCGTCAAACGTAATTGCAGGTTGGTTGTATTAGCATTTCTTATTTTCAGGATCGAAGTAGCTGAGATATTTGATATCGTGTAGACATTCGACGATAGATCTGCTGTCACATCAGAACCTCCATCAACATTGTATTTTACGGTGGGAGTATAAGATTCATCTATAGATGTGATTTTTACGCCTTTGATGACCACCCCAACAGGTATCAGAGTGATAGAATTCCCGTTTCCACTTGAGTGATAAGAAAGTACAAGCGTATTGTCACTCAATGAAAAGACAACAGGGTTTCCGGAACTGTTTTTCTGAGTTGTATATGTAATATGGTCATTAATCCGTCCGGATGCACCGGCAAAAGTGTAAATACTTGTTGCTGCAGAAGAGCTGGTGATGACTGATATTTCGTTTGATAATGGAGAAGTCGCGTCTCCTGATTTTGCGACCACGGTATAATAGTAAGTAGTTTGTGGAGACAACCCACTGAGTTCTTTTGAAGTGCTGCCTGTAACTGCAAACGGAGAACCATCGATAGGATTTGTCACATCATCGCTTTTAGTGTAGACATTTAATTCATAACCCGACGCATCAGGAACTTCATTCCAATTGGCAACAAAACCGGATGAGCTGATTGAACTTGCTTCCGTTGCAACAGGTGCAACTAAGGCTGGAGCTTCTTCATAAGTGACTTCAAATTTTATTATACGGAGATCAAGGATCGCTGTGTTTACATTTTTAATTTTCAGAACTGAAGCTGCCGAAATGTCCGATATAGTATAAGTTGTTGATGAGAGAGTTGCTGCAAGATCGGCTCCACCATCAACACTGTAACTGACAGATGGTGTGTAATAAGCACTGTAGGTTGTGATTTTCACTTCTTTGATAACAACGCCATTTGATGGTATGAGAGATACCGAAGACCCATCTCCATTCCCACTCGGATCGTAGGCGAGTCTGAGAGTCTTATCACTCAATATATATACAGGCGCAGAGGATGAACTGTTTTGTTGGGTAGTGTAAGATATATTGTCATCTATGTATCCGTCCGAACCAAAGGGTTTTGCTGTGACTGTTGTCGCAAAGGAGATATTGCTTCCTGAAATTAGAGCAATAATGACTAAAATAGATTTGGTAAAAATATATTTTTTCATCTTTAATTTTATTTATATAATTAGTTGTTTTGTTGCTGTATAATGAAACATTTTTCAACATGATCTATTGTTTCAAGATTTTGACATTATTATTGCCCACTTTGAGAAAATAAACTCCATTTGGCAAATTGGTCACGTCGATGCTGGCAGTCGTATTATTGAGATTCTTTTTTTCATGTAATAATCGTCCTGTGACATCAAAGAGTTGGATATCTTTTAGAGCTTGTCCACCGTTATCAATAAAAATTTCTCCGGTTATAACCGGATTAGGATATACCATTAGACGACTTGTGCCAACTGCAGTGATTCCGTCTGACAGCTCTTTAAATTTGGCAATAATCGTGTGATTAGCAATTACATCAGAAAACAGATAACTACTCATTGCTCCAACGCTTGAACCATCTACTAATACTTCGTCTATTGAATATCCTTTGTCTTCAATTATTTCAAATGATTGGCTTTCACCTTGAGCAACCGTTATGCTTCCTTCAGGTGAAATTCTTCCACCGGGATTTGACGATGCGGTAATAATAAAGCTTGCAGTTTCATCTTGTTTGATTATAGTTTTCACAGGATATGATTCTGATTTTCCTGTTTCATAATTCAAGACTGTGAGTTTATCCCCTTCAGATAGACTGCTGAGAGGGACAAAGTTCCAATCGGAAGATGAAATGTTGAGAGTCCCTTCTATTGGCTCTCCATCATCACCGAATATCTTTATATCGGCAGGCTTGACCAGAAAGGTTCCTTGTATTTTCGTTTTAGTAGCTGAATCAATAGACACAGGAGCACTTTGCCATGCAAAATAGGGAAAACTATTGCCATCCCAGATATTCCAGACATTGGGTATGTCCCACGTAAGAGTTGTTTTATAAAAAGATTCGCGACGAAGGTCTTCCATTGTCGCATTAGAACCGTGTATCACCGAATCAGTCGTTATCTCATTTCCATTGATAGGAATATGCTGTTCAGCAAAATTGTTTAACATCTCACTGAATCCTACGTTATATCCTCCTGTCATCCGTCCTGTAACAATACCGCTTACACCATCAGTGTTTATGGCTACACAGTTATTTAATTTAGCATACCTGATGAGGTCGGCAGTCAGCATGCCAACTACTCCTCCTGTGTGGTTGATCAAAGCTCCCGACATATCGGCTCCACCGGATGCCACTGTTTTACCTGTAGCATAGCAACGGAGAATATCAGTATAGAAATTTTGACTCCCCAATAAGCCACCAACATTCAACAAAGTATATGGTTGTGTAGTCACACTTCCTGTTACATTACCTGTGGCATAGCAGTCTTCTAAAATGCCGGTGTCGATGGTTCCGATCAATCCTCCAACATTGAGAGGACTATTTGTTTGGCCTGTTGCCTGAACGGTACAGGAAGAATAGCACCCGGAAAAGGTTATTGGATTTGAATCTCCGCTACCTAGACCGTAACCTACCAATCCACCGACCATATAAAAATATGCACCTGTGCCAATCGTATTTATGTGACCGGTCGCATAACAATTGGCAACAATGGCTCCGATACCTCTTACAGTACCCGCTAAAGCACCACAATGGATGTACATGTAATTATCTAAATCAATAGAAATATTGGAATTCAATACTCCCAGATTTCTGATCGTGCCACCCGACACAGCACCAAACAATCCTCCAAAATACTGATCGTAAAAGGATGAGCTTTTAGTGTTGATGTATAAATTAGAAACTGTGTGACCATTGCCGTCAAAATTTCCGCCAAAGTATCGGTTCGTGTTTATTCCGATAGGAAGCCAGCCGGTTCCTGTATTCCATGGTGTGACATTAAGATCCAAATCATTTTCTAACCGGAAAAAATTTCCTGAAAAATGAATACCGTTGGCACTGCTGATACTATCGGCTAATAAAGCCAAATCTTCTACTGTTCTAATTTGGAAAGGATCATCAACTGTTCCGTTTCCCGTCCATTGCGCATACATTGTAAGGTTGCTTATCATTAAAAACGTGGCAAGCATGAAAGACTTTAAAAAAGTGTCTAGTTTTCTCATTTTAATTCATTTTGATTATAAAAAAATCTACCTCATCATTATCATATAATTATAATTAACTCAACTGTAAAAGTAGGTGCATCCAATCTTTTCTTCAAAGTATGACCGTGTACAAAGGTCATGCATCGAGAAAAATATCAATAAAAAACAGTGATTCGTGCTTTTTTGTAAGCAGCATTACAAAAAATTGTACTTTTGTAAAGGATAAAAGATGTTATGGACGCAAAAGAGCAATATCTTGGTTTTGTCTATTATTCATAATAAGAATTATCTCTCAAAAGATCAATAATATTTTCGTATGGGCTTCATAGAAAAGAAAAAGCGGATTCTTATTTTATACAGTTTATTTATTTTCTCCACTTTGCTTTCTTTCTCAGCAAATGACGAACAAAAATTTCAAGCCATTGCCAATGAAATAGAAAACAAAGCCTTTTCTCATGGGCAAAAAGCAAATGAGTTGCTACAACAACTGGATATGATTGCTAAGGCTCACCCGGATAACATTCATTTCAGGATGCAAGCGTTGTATCTAAAAGCCCGGATAAACTCTTTACAGGAAATTAGTGACTCTTCTCTAACATCGAGAATACAAGTAGAGATTGCATCTCCGAAGATGGATAAATATCCTTTTGAGAAAATGCTGTTGACCTCTGCCGCAGCAATTTGTTATACTGTAGATGGAAATTATACTGAAGCCTTTTCTGCGGCATTGCAATTCCTAGAACAGAGCCAACAACAAGGAAACGTAGATCGTTCATTCAGGGTGAAAGCCTTAAATTTATTGGGAAATATTTGTGCGAGGACGCAAAACCGGAAAATGGCAATAGATTATTATAGACAAGCTCTAGCTCTGACAAAACAGGGTGAGAAAGATTATTATTCCAGTTTGATTACCTTATATACGAATCTAAGTTATCTTGATGAAAAAAATGAAAAAGCCGCTGCCGATTCTTTGCAATCTTTGATCCCTGTGATTGAACAACGCTGCGACACATCGCAACTGATTATTCTCCATTTCAATCTCGGAACCATGCTCATTGGGCAGGGAGATGGAGAAACGGGGTACGATCACTATCTTGTATGCAAAGAATATGCAAAAGAATATAATCTTGACAATCAGATATTCACATTTATGCTGCACTATAATATAGGCAGCATCTATGAATCCAAACATGATTATGCTGGAGCGCTCCGATATGCTTATATAGCAAAAGCTGCTGCTGCAAAGAATAGGAATACTGAGCAACTTGCCCTTGTTCTATATCTGATCTCCAATGTTTATAAACAGACCAATCGCATAGATAGCGCTTATTTCTATCTCACCGAATATAATGAATTGCAACTTAAACTTAATCGTAATTCTAAGACGATAGAAGTGTATAAGGATTACATTTCCATCTATCTGGACTCAACGAAAAAGGAACTTGTTATTGCCGAACAAGAGGCTGCATTAAGAAACAAGCGTTTCACGATCTTTATTCTTTTAGGTATAGGTATTATTTTGACAATAGGTTTTGTGCTCATTTTTGTTTTTCAGAAAAAACGAGATTTGTCTAAACGCCTAAAGCAGGAACAGCAAATTCAAGAGCTACAGAAAGATAAAATAGATATGCAAGTGCGTGAAATTACATCATTCTCGTTGCTCCTATCCAATAAGAATTACATTTTCCAACAAATATTGAAGTTAATACAGCAATTGCCCGTACAGCAACAAAAAGAAGAAGAGGACGTCAAACATAAGATTATAGAGATAGTAAAAAATAATCAGGATGTGGACAAAGAGCAAAATAACTTCATGCTTCATTTTGAGAAAGTGCATCCCGATTTTTTTAAAAAATTAAAAATGCATTGCAGTGACCTCACTGAAAACAATTTGTTGTTATGTGCTTATTTTCGCATCGGTCTGTCAGCAAAGCAGATCGCACAAATATTAAACGTATCGTTCGATACCATAAGAAGCAACCGTTATCGCTTAAGAAAAAAATTAGGATTGGGTGAAGAAGATAATTTGTTGGATTTTCTGAGAAATCTATGATTGCAGGTTAGATCCTTTATGTTGTATCTATTTGGTTATAAACCATTATTGAGCTGTTGAAACAGCTCAATAATGGCAAAACCTATGTTTTTTTATTGAATAACTTCTACCCATCGTCCCTGCGTGCGTCCTTGCTGCTGAGGTTTGTACATAGCTTCACAGCTTACGGCTGGCAGATAGTAGCGTCCGCAGTATGCTGCTTGCAGACGGACTCTGAATGAAGATGAATAGCCATTGCTCAGATTGAAGTATGTATAAACACGGTCGTCGCGGATATCTTGGTAATTGAACGAAGAAGCCTGTCCACCCGATCCATTACTGAAAAGACGTTCGTTGAAAATTTCCCATCCCGATGCAAAGACCTGACTCAATGCCAAGTCTGTAAAATATTCGCCCGATGTGTTCTGAACTATTACGCTTGCATAGAATTCTGTGCCCTGCTTCAATGATGACACATTGAGTTCTTTTCCGTTCTGATCAAGATATTTGACGTATAGGTTGATACCTGTTCCTTGTGCAGTCGGAGGTGTATTATCAACCAAAGGGCGTGTATATCCTGTGAGTCGGACAAATAATTGTCCTTGTCCTTTGTTTGTAAAAGATATATTTATATTCTCGGAAGGTTTTATCACAATTTCTTGAAATATCTGACCTGTGTTAATGGTTTTCTGCTTCACACCATTCAATTGCCAATCGTAAGCAATGATGCCGCTTCCCATCTTTTCGGCGAGTTGTGACATCGCTACCAATCCGAAAGCTGCTGTTTGTGTGGAGATATAATAAGAACTCAGGCTTTCAGAAACTTTCGATGCAAGAGCCAAGGCTTTGTCTGTTTTGCCCAGCAAAAGATAGGTTTCCATAATCATAGCCCTGTCTCTATCCGGATCTCCGAATGTATTGTTATTGATAGAATATGCCCCTACGACATCTGTTGTGTTGGCGATCAGTTGATTAGCTGCATCTTTTTTGCCGGCAACGGCATATGCAGCAGCCAATCTCCATCTTGCCTGCACAGAGAGGTTAGACATCTCTTTCAGACGGTTCATAGCTCCAAGTTCCGGTTCTCCGGCCAAAGCCAGAGAATAGAGGCGATATGCCTGTTGCAAGTCGGTCATTGAATAACTATAATAAGAGTTATATATGTCGGCTCTGTTCCAATTTTGAGCTGTTTTTTTCTGGAATTGTTTCCATTTGTCGATGACAGATGCAGGCACATTATATCCCATTCGTTGGGCTTCGATCAGGAAATGTCCGGCATAAGTTGTCACCCATTCCATCGGTTGCATATTTCCCGGCCAGTATGCAATGCCACCATCGCTCAACTGGCGAGCCGATATGACTCTTATAGCTTCGTTCACATTTGCTTTCATCCTGTCATTTTGTTCTTGTGAGAAGTTGGTGAAGGTTGAAGCAAATAGCGTGGGAAATGCTCTTGATGTTACTTGTTCGGTGCATCCATGAGGATAGTCTAACAAATAAGCAAGATTTTTGCTTAGGTCTACAGCAGGCATTCGCGAAACCTCTAATCTTACCCAATCGGTTGGCTGCGGCGATTCCATAGCTATTTGCAGTTCTTGTGATTGACCTGCGGCAACAAGAGCTTGAGAGGTGAGCAACACAGGTGGATTGGGGTTTCGAACCTCGATATCTATCGTTTCGGTCGAAATCTCTCCTGATCCGGTTGCTTTTACAGTGATTTTTTCAAAACCGGTACGTTTTCCTGCTTTCAATCTGAAATTGACAATTTTATCACCTTTGCCTGAAAAAGATACAGTTTGTGATGTTCCATCGACTGGCTGCAACAGACCTCCGGTTTGGATGCTTACGGTTACATTCTTTATATGGTCTTTTGTCACAAAAACATTAACGGGGAAAAGAATGTCTTCGTCCGGACCAGCTACGCGTGGTAAAGTTGATAGCACCATCAAAGGATTGTTTACAGGCACGGTTTTCTCTACGTTGCCATAAGCACCGTCTTCCGATCCGGCAACAACCATTACTCTTACAGAACCAATATAGTTGGGCAATGTGATCTTATGCGATTGGGTTTCACCTGCATTTGCGGTGAATGGACCGATATACTTGACTACGGGTTTGAACCTGTTGAATTGATTATTTGAAGGTTTCAGAGCTTCGTCACCACCAATGCTGAGCAAAGGACCCATTTTTCCGGCATTGGCTCCCACAACCATATCGAATAGATCCCATGTGCGAACACCTAGCGATTGACGTGAATAAAAATCTGTCCAAGCATTGGGTGTTTTGAATGAAGTGAGGTCGAGCAGTCCTTCATCGACAATGGCGAGTGTATAAGTCATTTTTTTGCGGTTTTTTTCCGAAACGGAAACCGTAAATTCTTTTTCGGGACGCAATTCCTCCGGCATTGTGATGATTGGTTGCAACACGGTGTTTTTGTTTTCCACATTCACATTCTGCACACCATAGAGCCTGATTGGTAATCCGTTAACTGTTTGGGAATGGGGTTGCAGCATTGTTGCAAAAATGTAGAAATTGGGAGTCATCTCATCCGTAATGGGGAATGTGTATCTTGTATCCTCTTTGGCACTTGTTTTCACCCATTCTTTCTGAATTATTTTATATCCGTTTTCAATGCTGATGAGAACCCGTCCGTCAGAGCTTTTGGGGATGATCACAGTTGCATTTTCTCCGGCATTGTATTTCTTTTTGTCAGTCGAGAATGAGAGCATCGTTAGTCCGTTCGGATCTTGTTTGTTTGAACGTCCACGGGACGAAGGCCAATCGACGTAGATGATCTTACCTGTGGTGTGTCCGCCTTTAGAGTCTTTGACCATCACGAGATAGCGCCCGTATTCCGGATAATTGACCTGAAAATTGACTCTGGCTTTTCCACCGGATGTAGAAACAGTTTTGTCAAGTACGATCTTTGTCGATGTGTTGTTCACGTAAGAAGACAAATCTTCATAATTGTTGCTCCACCACCAAGCCCAGTCTATCTTATATATCTTGACATTTACATCTATTCTGTTTGCCAACTGACCGTCAGGAGTGAGAGTGACAATGTCAATAGGATTTGCTTTATCGGTTTCCAGCATTGTGTAATCATCTTCGGCCTGAGTTTTAACTCCTACATAATAGGAGTAAGGCGAATATGCTACGGTTTGGGTGTAGAAACTGGCATCACCTCCCGATTCAAATACCCGTGAAATGATGTTGGCACGCAACATTCCCGGGGCATTGGCTGCCGGAGGAAGTTTTGCCGTGAATGTGGCATTACCTGAACCATCGAGCCTACCATCAAAAATGGTGTAAGTGTCGGTGGAGAATTTGTTTGTAGGGTTGTTGAAAGAATATGATTCATATCCCTTGAAAGGATTGGACGCTGTGCTTAGTGTCATTTCCACGTTTGCTTTCAGGTTGGAAGCCGGCGCACCGTGCAGCCATTGTGAAGAAAGGGATGTGACAATTGAATTTTTGCTTGCATCGAGAAATTCTCCCACATTGAGCCTTACTTTCAGTCTGTTCGGTTTGATTGTTTCGATCTTTATAGTTTTTCGGAACGAAGTTCCACCTACTTTTATGACAGCACTCCAGTTGCCTGTTTGAGCACTCGGATCTGTAGCCAATTTGAACGGATAAAAACCACCGACGCTTGATGTTTGCACCAATTTTTGATAGAGTTGCCCTGTGGGTGTATATAGATCTAATGATACAGGATGATTTTTCGGCAGAGTTTTATCTTTATCGTCCAGAATAAAAGTAAGATAAATTGAGTCACCCGGACGCCATACGCCACGTTCACCGTAGATATACCCTTTCAATCCCTTTTGTATTTCTTTTCCACTTATATCAAAATTGCTTAGTGAAAGTGATAGGTTTGATGTCACCTTCAAGTAGCCTTTTTCTTTATCTTTCGATGCAATGATGGCAAAAGGTGCACCACCTTTATATTCGATGGATGCAAATCCGTCTCCATCTGTTTTTCCACTGCCGATGCGCTGCATTTGGTAGTTGTATACGTCTATGTTTGCGCCGGACATTGGTTCGGTGGTCAAGATGTTGGTGACGGCAACCTGTACCTTTTTGTCTGAACCCATTTTAGCAATAATGCCCACGTTTGATGCCATAACCAAACAATCGGCCTTCTTGTCGGCATAGTAACTACTTTTACATGGATCTTCTATTTCGTCCCAGTTATAGTCTTCATCGTAGTCATAACTATCGTAATAATATGGACGTGGTCTGTCCCATTCTTCCTCTTCTTCGGGTGTTATCTCGTCGAATCTTTCAAGGTTGGCATCACTTGGTATTTGAGGTATCATTCCGGCACAAGGATAGAGAGAATACTCCTGTCTTATGGAAAACTGAATGCGATAGATAGCTCCCGGATCCTGTTTGAATAACTTGGCCAGATCGAGGTTGAATGTGTTCCACTGTTCGAGGCGCATACTCGGATCTTCATCGAGGCGGACACGTTTTTTGAGGATGAGGCGACCAAATCGTCTCAATTCATTATTTTCTCCGAAATTGTTTGTCTGCAAATATCCCAGAATATTATTTTCGAAGATTTTGACCACTTTTACATCTACAGCCCAGAGATTCACTGCCTGAAACGGAATGTTGAGGCTGCTCGAGTTGGGTAGGATGTTTCCTGAGTTCAGAATTTTCACTTCAGGCTTGTTCTTGCGGAGCGACAACTGATAAGTGTAGTCTCTGTCAAGAGGTTTTCCTTCTTGGCTCTTCAGTTCTTTGTAGATTTTCAGATTAACGCTTTCGTTACTTTCGGACGATTCAAGAAAGAGTTTCAGCACATTTTTCTTTATGTCATACGAAAAGTTTTTTATTCCGTTGGGACTGATAAGTCCCTGTATGTTTTGTCCGGGCGAAAGCGGATCACTAAAGGTGATACGGATACATTCCTGTGGATCATAAACAGTCTGAACATCAACAATGGTGAACGTATTTTTACTGAATGCCGGAATTTTGATGACAATGGTTGTATCTCTTTTTGAATCAATCGGAGAACCTTTTATATTGAGTTTATATTCAACGTCATTATTGGTTCGTTGCAAGCTGTCGATCACGAAAGTGTAACGTCCTTTTACCTCAGTTGGTATAACCTTTATTTTAGAGGATGTGCCGGACATTGAGAACATTTGAGCAACTTTGTCTATCGGAGCTTCGTCAACTAGTTTCAAAGTTCCTTGCACAGAATTCCATGTGAGATCATTGTCTCTGGTGGGAGAGTAAGGTGTGACTTCGGCACTGAAGTTTTGACCGGGAATCTTGAAGAAGAAATTAAACTCTTTGAATTCTTTTTCTACTTTTATTACTTTATCCAATTTAAATACAGCTTTGTATTCGACTCCAGATTTCAGCTCACCCGGATCGGGTACGAACTTGATGTTGCGTGAACCTGTCCAATAAGCTTTTCCTTTGATTGAAGGGGAAAATTCGAATAGCTCAGAGTCAATTTCTTTATTCAGTTCTACTGAGGGCACATCTTGTGTCAGTTCTATCTGAATGCTGGATGTGGACGAGATGTTGCCATAGGTGAATGCTGCAATATAACGGGCAAACTCAGGGTTTATATCGCGAGACACTGTTTTTTTACAAGAATTGGTCAGTAAAAATGAAAATACCAAAAGAGCCAACATTGTTAGCCTTGTGTAGCTGGATTTCATCATAGAATAAAGTTTTTATGTTATACTTTTGTATGTTAAGAGAATCTAACAAATGTAATTCATTTTTTTAGATTATAAAATAATTAAAAATAAAATAGTGGTGTCTCTCTTTTTTATTAAGAATTCCTTTGATTTTTTATTTTTAAATAGTCAGAATTGATTTTTTTGTGGGGAGAGGATTGTCAAACAAAAAAAGATACGTTCCTTTTAAGAAACGTATCCTTTTTATATTTACCAGAAAGGTTATGTTATTTCAAGATTGTTTTTTTGATGGAAGAAGAACTATCGTCATAAACAGTTTTTTCAATTACAACCCCTTTATATTCGGGTTTAGCACTTGTGTCCTGAGTTGAAAGAATTTGTTTTCCTGTGAGGTCAAAATAAATTTTGGAAACGACAGTTTTTTGTGAAGCCTCATTTTGATCTATTCCTGAGCCCTGACCTGTATAAGTTGCAACTATATCATAAACATACAAATTGGTAGAACTGCTTCCGGTTCCATTTGAGCCGTTGCTTAGGAGTTTCACTTTGATAGGTCCGCTTCCTGTGAAATGGATCGTCTTTTTGTAGATAAGTTTTCCTTTTGCTGTGGTGGTAGATTCTTTAAGGGCAAAATCTTCGGCACCTGATTTTGTGTAGACATCAAGATATTGATCATAGTTTCCTGTTCCGTCAGCAAGCCATAAAGCGAGGTCGAACGGTTGAGTTAGCTCTGGAAGCACCAAGTATGCTCCTTTGTTTGTTGAATTATCTCCGGTTTTTAAGAAACTGATGGCTCCGATTGTTGCGCCTTCATCTGCAGTTGTTGCTGGAGCATAAGTACCAGTCGCATTAACAGCTTGATTTATATTGTGGTTGATCCGCTGACCCGCAGAACCTGAATTGAAAATAACATTTCTCAGAGTTTTTTCCATATTGGCATAACTAGAACTTGCTGGTGTTATGCTTGTTCCATCGTGATAGGCTCCTTCTTCAGTATATTCTGCTGAGAAATTTTCACTAAAGATTATGTCTCCATTTGATTGTGCTGAAATATTTGCCACATTTAGGAAAGAGGCAAACATCAATGACGAAAATAAAAAGTAATTTTTTTTCATGGTCTTAATAGTATTAAAGGATTTAATATTTAACAAATATCTATTCACAAAATTACGTTCCTAAACAGTAGAATAATTATTCATTTTGATATAAAGACTTCTCATTTTGACATTTTTATAGTCATATTATCAAATGATTATCCGTTTTGTACCTTTGTTGAATAAAAAAACCGGCTACGTCTTCAAAAGATTTCACCGGATTCTCTATTTATGAAAGATCGAATTATTCTTTTATTAGCTTATGTGTCTGAACAAGATTTCCTGATCTCACAGTAACGAAATAAACCCCGGGAGTTAGATGTGAAAGGTTGTCCATCACGATAGAAGATCCGGCAAAAGTCCGACTTGTTATAATACGGCCTTGCAAATCGTGAAGAGAAACGGTAACTATATTATCATTCACCGTTACGCCATCCGCTACAATCTTGAAACTATCTGTGAATGGATTAGGATACACCAGTATCTTATTGCCGTTGTTTAATATATTATTTTCTATTGAACTTGAATTGGTCAGATATAATTTATTAATTTCATCGGGAGTCAGAGCGGAATCAAAAATCTTCAATTCATCCAGACTTCCTTCGAAGGGATTAGTCAAAAATGCACTGTTTCCAATAATCAATTCAGAATCTTCACCGATTGCTCCTGTTTTATCAGCAGTTTCTTGTACAAACATTCCATCCAGATAGACAAGAAGTTTTCCTTCTTCCAAACTCCTCACACACGCTATATGATGCCAGTTATTATCTAAATAGGTTGTAGCTGCAACATCAATATTGGTTTTCTTGGAATCGTCATCAATGCCGAATGTTAACTTTTTACTTTTACACTGGATACCCCACCATCTGCCGGTAGCACCGGTTTCTGCATTTTTTGCAAATGTTCCTTTTTGAATTAGATAAGAATCGGCTTGATTACCCAACGACTTGAACCAAAGTGATATGGTGAATGATCCGTTATCTAGCTTATTGTTTGCAGTATTCGGAAGTGTCATTCTGGAATCTGGCGAAGACGCTGCAAAAACAATCGAATTGTTAAATTTGCCGGCTTCCCATGAAGGCGTCATATTTATGGAGGAAGCAATTGCACCTGAAATCTTGTCTTCGGCGGTTGTGCCGTCTGTTTCATCAAATGGAATATAAAGCAGATTTTTCCTTTCGACAAATTGTCCGGATGTGAATGTCCACAAATCACCGGATGTGGTTCCGACATTGTTTGTTGCATCTACTTTCCAATAGTAAGTAGTGCCTTCATCTACAAGGCTCACAAGATATGACGGTGTTGTTAAACCAGATGCTATTTTTGCCATCGATTCAGCGGTTTTTCCTAAATATAAATCATATTTCAAATCTCCGTCCTTTACATTTGAGTTGTTAACCCAAGACAAAGTGATGTTTGTCCACACATATAGATTTGCATTATTTGCAGGAGTGGGAGTGATACTTTTTTGTGGAGCTATCGGATCGGTGTCTGTTTCCACTTTGAATGTTTCGGAATAACAAGATTCTTTGGTTGCATTCACAGCTTTCATCCTGAAATAATAAACTGTTCCTTGTGCAAGACCTGTAATTTCGGCTGAAGTAGCATTCCCTTCCAAAATGGCAGCTTGGCTAAAGGTTACATTATCTGTCGATTTTTCTACAATAATACTTGTTGCAGATGTTTCCAGATTTACCCAAGAGAGGACAACGGATGTTTTCTTATTTTCGGACAGGCTAATATTGACCGGATATTTTAAGAACTCGATAGGATCTGATATACTATTTATGTAACGTTCGATGTTAGCATATCCATCTGATCCGATCACCATTGCATCATCCAAATTTGGGTTTGTACCCAGAATGTTTTCCCAGACATCAGGTATTCCGTCATTGTCTGAATCAACTAATTTGGGAGCATTGAACACATATCCGACCGAGTTAGGCAAATTCAATGCCGATTCGGATGAAATGAGAGCACCTTTCGTGCCCAGAGAAGTGAGTTCTTCTATCATATACGAATCCACCGCATCTCTTGACGGAAGTGTGACTCCTGCATTTTCTACAATCCAGTTATAAGCATCAGCCGCTGACATTTGAGCCGATATGGTAGGATGGGCTTGAGGAATAGCCGGAGTTGAAGTTTCCCAATAAGTAGGACTATCTACCCAAAAAGCATCTCCATAATCTTCTCTCTGGCTTTCTGTTCCATTAAGAGTTCCATCGACATTATTATCATAATAGTTTCCGGTGGCATAAAGCTGGAAATTCTGATTTGCTCTAGTATACGGTGCTGTTGCCGGGGCCGGACCCACGATGAAATAGTTGTCCACGATTGTAGCCCATGAGGTTCCTTCAGAGTCACCAAGGATATATCCACCACCGTTTCCCCAATTATATACAACATTGTTTACGAATTGGTTCAGACCTTTCACTTTCGGATTTCTGGTTTTATTGTCAATGTATAAATTTCTGAAAAGAGAAACACCGCCATCTGTTTGTATGAGTCCACCACATGAATGTGTTTGCAAACCCTGTCCTATGATAGAGTTTTGGATCGTAATATTGGTGGGTAGTAGTCCTTTGCTATCCCAATTTATCGAAAAATTTTCATCTTTACCCCAAACTGTCGATACATGGTCAAAGATCATATTTTGTCCGTTTGCAATGCCTGCTGCATCTTTTCCTGAATCACCGCCAGTTCCCATGCGAACACGAAGATATCGGCAAATCATATCATCAGCACCGGAAAATGAAACTCCGTTACCATAAATAGTGATACCATCTCCCGGTGCTGTTTGTCCGGCGATAGTCAGATTCTTAGAAAATACAATCCGTGATGAAATATTAATAGTGCCCGAAACATCAAAAACAACAATTCTATTCGGTTGGCTTACGGCATCTCTTAAAGAGCCTTCACCCGAATCATTCAAGTTTGTAACGTGATATACTGTGCCATTTCGACCACCAACAGCAAACCTTCCAAATCCTTCAGCACCCGGAAAAGCCAATTGCTGAGCATTTGAAAACTGTACTATGGAACCCAATAGCACGAACAAAAAAACAAAGTAGATTTTATTCATGATATTTAATATTAGATTTAAGATATGGTTAATCCGTTTACAAAATAAGTTTATTACGAAATGCCGATTAATGCATATAATGATATAAAAAATAAACAATATGATTTTTTTATACTTAGAACGGAACCGATTTTTCTTCTTTTGAAGAATAAATGGAAGAAATATAATTGTGATATTCTGTCACACTAAAAAGTATCGGGCGCTTTAATAAAAAATGTAGAGATGTCAATTTGTGTATTGTAAATAACAAAAAGTGTAGTAACTAAAATTAATAAACCAATACATTTGTGACCAATTCTTTCTCAAGTATTAACCTTAAATATTACAGGATCATGAAGCATTATTATCTGCTTTTATCAATTCTGCTGTTTTCACTTTTTTCTACAGCACAACAAAGACAAATGGAACATCTCAATAGAGGTGTTGTTGCAATAGCAACAAGTAATGGAAATTTTATCAGTTGGAGACTATTGGGAAATGACGACCAGAATGTGAAATTTAACATTTATAAAAATGGGTCTCTTTTACTGAATACCGAACCTATTGATGGAGCCACGAATTTCGTAGATGCAGACGGAACAGTATCTGACACCTATTCGGTGCAGACATTGCTGAATGGCAATGTTTTGGAAGAATCAATTGCCGTAACACCTTGGTCTAAGAATTATCTTAAAATTCAGTTGGACAGACCTGCCGGTGGCACATCTCCCGATGGAGAAATTTACGCTTATCGCCCCAATGATTGCAGTGTTGCCGATCTGGATGGTGATGGTGAATATGAAATCATTGTAAAGTGGGATCCTACCAATCAACACGACAATTCAGAATCTGGTTATACAGGCAATGTATATTTAGATGCATACAAACTAAACGGAACTAAACTCTGGCGAATAGATTTAGGAATCAATATTAGAGCAGGAGCACACTATACACAATTTATGGTCTACGACTATGATGGCGATGGTATTGCTGAGTTGGTTTGCAAAACAGCTCCCGGAACCATTGATGGTGAAGGAAAAAATGTTTTATTGGAAGGTGACAGCGCTGATGCAGACTATCGTAACCATACCGCAAACACATCAGGAACAGATCGTAAAGGATTTATATTGAAAGGGCCGGAATACCTCACTCTATTTGATGGGCTGACAGGAAAAGAACTACATACAGTACCCTATAATCCTCCTCGCCACCCAAGCAAACAAGATCCAACTCCAAGTGAATTGAATACGGTCTGGGGTGATAATTACGGAAACCGTGTAGATCGCTTCTTGGCTTGTGTCGCCTATCTCGATGGGGTGCATCCTAGTGTTGTTATGTGTCGTGGATATTATACCCGTGCCACTTTGGCAGCTTATGATGTGGTGAATAAAAAATTAGTACAACGTTGGTTTCATGATTCATCCACGAAGGGCGCCGGAGCGTATGGGCAAGGAAATCATAATCTGAGCGTTGCTGATGTGGATAGTGACGGTAAAGATGAAATTATTTATGGAGCCTGCGCTTTCGATGATGATGGAACATTGATCTATAGAACTGGTTTTGGACATGGAGATGCAATGCATGTGTCTGATATTGACCCGGACTCACCCGGATTGGAGGTATGGGAAGTGCACGAAGAAAAAACATCGGCTTATGGATATGAACTTCATAATGCCAGCACCGGAACTGTGTTGTGGGGCACATCCACGGGTACAGACAATGGACGTGGTCTGGCTGCAGATATTGATGCAAATAGTAGAGGTTTTGAAATGTGGAGTTCTTCCGGATCGGGTATATATTCTTGTAAAGGAGAACAATTGTCAACCAGTAAGCCATCAACAAATTTCAGAATTTATTGGGACGGTGACCTGCAAGACGAATTGTTGGATGGAGTCAAACTTGACAAATGGAACGGTAATGGTACTAATCGGTTGATAACCTTCTCAGACTATGAAAATGCAGCATCAAACAACGGAACCAAAGCTACACCCAGCATCAGTGCCGATATTCTGGGCGATTGGCGCGAAGAAGTGGTGTTATACAGTGCAAACGACTCCAGCTCTTTGTTAGTTTTCTCCACAACTATACCTACGGAACATAGACTATACACACCGATGCACGATCCAGTATATCGATTGGGTGTGGCTTGGCAAAATACGGCATATAATCAACCGCCTCATCTCGGTTTTTACATTGGCGATGGTTTGTCAAACATTCCTGTACCCAATATATTCACACCAATATATGATCCTAACAACTCGACAATAGACAATGACAAGGCGGAAGTGAATCATACATCGATAAGTGTTGATGATTCCGGCTATTTATATGTGACTTCAACAAAGAATATAGAATCCGTAAAGATTTACAATCTTTCAGGCATATTATTGGATAAAAATCTGAATATAAATAATTCTTATTTTAAGAAAAAACTGCAAAAAACAAACAGCATAAAATTGATCTCTGTGAACTCAGCTGGTAAAAAAGAGGTTTTTAAAGTACTGTATTAAACAAATCGGGTGAGCAATATAACTCAAGACAAAAAAGTCTGTTTATCTTATTTCTAAGAAAAAGTGAATCCGAAAATCCGGATTCACTTTTATCTATTTTACATTCTCTATGTCCATGATTTTATACACGTTCCATCCGACTAATTTTTGATCTTTGTCGCCTTATGATTTATGTATAATATACTTAACACTTAACAACATATTCAGGTTTCCAAAACAAAAAGGTGGACAAAGATCAAAATGATTACCATAAAAATCAATAAGTATAAGATAACCAGCTGTCCTACTTCTATATTTGCAAAAATAAACCTCTGAAGCATTTATATAATTTATATCGGTGTGTTATATAATGCTAAAAGAAAAAAATAGTGTACAAATACTAAATACCATGAAAACTTGTATGAAAAACAAAATGAAATTTTCTATGCTTAGGTTCTACCTATTCTTATTTGTTTTCGTTCTGTCTGGAGGCATATATGCACAAGATGGAATCAAAATATCTGGGAAAGTTGTGGATTCTAACAACGAACCTCTTATCGGGGTAACAGTCTTTAATGTTGATACCAAGCAGGGAGCTATTACCGATATTGAAGGGAAATATTTTATCACTGCATCACCAACGTCTGCTCTGCGATTTTCCTATATGGGATATAAACCACAAGACATCAAAGTAAATAACAGAACCACTATCGATGTAACCTTAGAGGATGCATCTGAAGTGCTTGATGAATTGGTCGTTATCGGGTATGGTGTGGTTAAAAAGAAAGACCTCACCGGTTCAACATCATCTCTGAAGGGTTCCGACATTGTGCAGGTTCCGGTTACAACCGCCGCCCAAGCCATCACAGGAAAATTGGCGGGAGTGAGTGTTGTAACGCAGAGTGGAGCTCCGGGTGCTGACATCAACATTCTAGTGCGTGGAGGAACATCTATTACGCAAGGTAATGAGCCATTGTATATCGTTGATGGATTTCAGACAGAAGGTGCGCTTAAAGACATTGATGTGAACGATATTGAATCTATTGATGTGATGAAAGACGCTTCGGCAACGGCTATCTACGGAGCGCGTGGTTCCAATGGGGTTATTTTGATCACCACCAAATCAGGAAAAAGTGGTAAGACTCAAGTCACATACAACGGATTTGTTAGTTTTGAAAGATTAGGATCTAAATTGAATTTATTGAACACAGAACAGTATGTTGGATATCAATATGAATATCAGAACCTAGCCGGAAAAGAAGAGCAATGGGCGAATATGTTTGGCGGGCCAAGTCATACTGACCCTAATTTCTATACCGGTGCTGCTGATTATATCAGGAACACCTATGGTGGCAAAGCGGGCATTGATTGGCAAGATTTGCTATTTGGTGGAACAGCACTGATGCAAAATCATAATGTTAGTATAACCGGAGGAACAGATAAAACGAAATTTATTCTTAGCTATAACAATACAAGCCAAGACGGTATTGTGAGTAAGCATGCATATAATAAAAACAACATAAGGTTAAAACTGAATCATGAAATACGAAAAGGAATACGTTTGGATTTCAACACGAACTTCAGTAACACAGATATAGAAGGTGGTGGATCTCTTGGAGGAATGCTTAAGTTGGCAGTTCTTCAACCCGTTACCGGAGGTGTGAAATTTACTGATGATCAATTGATAAATACAGATGTCAGCACTGAGATGCAGCTTACAGATTCTCAGTATGACATCTATAACCCACTCATAACAAACGATGCTGTTACACAAAATAAATACACTCGGGTTTATACAATGAATGCCGGTATCGACATTGATATAACAAAGGATTTAACTTGGCGCACTTCCGGTAGTTATAGATGGCAACAGATCAGGGAAGATTATTGGGACGATGGACGTACAAAAACGGCTGAGACTTATTTGGGTCCTTGGGGTTCTAGAAATAACGATGAATTTTATTCATATCAAATAACTAATACCCTAACATGGAAAAAAAGCTTAGGCTTGCACAACATCACAACATTGTTGGGTCAGGAGATATATTATCAAGAGAAGATGAATTTAGATAATGTCTATTCAGAATTCGGTGAAAATAATTTTGGATTAAACAATGTTGATATGGCGGGCACAACTTTTTCGAAAAAGTCTGATTTATCTAAGGGAAGAACTGTTTCTGTGTTTGGACGCGTAATGTATAACTATGGAGAAAGGTATTTACTGACAGCTACACTTCGCGGAGATGGAACATCCAAATTTGCAAGAGGAAAACATTGGGGTGCGTTGCCATCTGCTTCGGCTGCATGGCGTATTTCAGAAGAAAGTTTCATGAAAGATAAAACTTTGTTTGATCAATTGAAACTCCGGGTTGGATATGGAACAACGGGAAACTCTGATATTGACAATGGCATGTATGTAACAAGTTATAAAGGTGGAAAATATGCAATCAATAATGGGATTGAGAATACATTAGTACCTGGAAATACTTTGGCTAATCCTGATCTAAAATGGGAACAAACAACTTCAACAAACGTGGGTCTAGATATTTCTATTTTGAAAAGCAGGGTGAACCTAACAGCAGATTTTTATAATCAAGAATCCAATAACCTTCTTTTGAAGAACAAGATTCCTGCATCAACAGGTTACACATATCAGTATCAGAACATAGGATCTATCCGCAATAGTGGGGTTGAGTTTGTCCTGAACACATTAAATGTAAGTTCCAAAGGATTCACTTGGACCACAGACTTCAATATTTCTTTCAACCAATCTAAAGTTTTGGAATTGTATGGAAATGGAAATAACAGTTTTCTTTCAAACGTAGACTCACGTGTAGATTTCCTTGTAGAAGTAGGTAAACCTCTTGGTCAATTTTACGGGTATCTCTATGATGGAGTTTATACAACAGACGATTTCAATCAAAATGCGGATGGAACATATACTTTGAAAAATGGAGTAGCCCGTCTGAAAGGTGGAACGGTGACTAATATAAAACCGGGTGATGTTAAATATAAACCAACTGCAGGTGAAGTTGATGCTGATGGAAACCCCGTTTGGTCAACAGCAGACAGAACAGTTATTGGAAATGGTGAACCTGATTTCACAGGTGGTATAACAAACACATTGACATATAAAGGCTTTGACTTTTCTTTCTTTATGAATTTCAGTTATGGCAATCAGGTGTTCAATATGAATACACAACGTTTTATGGGACCCTATTTGCCAAATCAGAATTCTCTGGAACAAATGTCAAACCGTTTTGTCTTGATTGATCCTGCAACAGGGAAAGAAACAACGAACTTGACACGATTGGCTGAACTCAATCCAAACCAACACGCATCTGATGCTGTGTGGAGTTTGCATTCTACAAACAGTATAGCTACAACAGATGCTCTTGATTATTATTTGGAAGATGGTTCATTTCTTCGTCTCAATACTGTAACATTGGGTTATACATTACCTAAGAAATTCACTCAAAAAGCATGGATCAGCAATGCACGATTGTATGCAACACTAAGCAATATCTATACTTTCACTAAATATAAAGGATATGATCCGGAGGTGTCTGCTACAGCCAGTTCGATAACAAAAGGTGTTGATAGTTCCTCTTATCCGAAAGCAAAAAGTTTTGTAATAGGGGTAAACCTAACTTTTTAAAAAATAACAGAAATGAAAAAAATATTTTATATAGCAGTAATATCTGCCACTCTGTGGTCGTTGAACTCTTGTGAAGACAGTCTTGATATACCGTCAGACAGCCAATACGATAGTGAAACAACTTTCGCAACTGTATCTAAAGCGGAAATGGCCGTATTGGGTATATATGGACAAACATTCAACCGTGAGTTGTATTATCAACTGGGAATGGGAACAGACGAATGTATTTCTACCGAAAGTGAAACGAATTCAAAAAACCAGGTTTCAAACTATGTTTATACGCCTGCTAATATTCCAACGTCTACTTATACCGCCATGTATACCGCAATTGAATATTCAAATGTGTGTATAAAAAAATTAAGTAGCATGAAAGGATCATCGGATGCAGAACAGAAAAAAATAAATATGCTTTTAGGTGAGTGTTATGCAGCACGCGGAATGAGCTATCTGAACATAGTTCGTTTCTTTGGCGATGTTCCTTATCCGACAATTCCAATACAAGATGCAGGAACATTTTTATCGTCACGTGTTAGTCGTGATGTGATTCTTGATGGTTCCATTGATGACTTGAAAAAAGCCACCGAATTGTTACCTTGGTTGAGTGAGAACATGATTGCAACTCCGGAACGCTTTTCCAAAAATGCAGCTTATGGCATCTTGGCACGTGTGGCTCTCTATGCAGCAGGTTATTCTTTGCGTTGGGATTTGACTACTTATTCTCCTGCATCAGTCAAATTAGCTCAAAGAGATGACGCTGCGCGTATCAAAGAACTTTACCAGATTGCATCGGATGCCTGCGAAGAAATATTGAAGAAAAATGAAAATGACTTGTTGCCAAGTTATGAAACTGTATTTCGTAATCTGGTCAATGGGCAATATAACAAAGAATCAATGCTTGAATATGGACAATTCGGACCTGATGTGAATGGTTCTTCTATCGGATATAGCAACGGAATGTTTGTACATACAAATTCTCTTTTTGGAAAAAGCCAGCCGGTTATGGGTGTTTTCCCTACATATTGGTATGATTTTGAAGATGGAGATACTCGCCGAGATGTTACTATTGCAACTTATGGTATAACAGCAGACAATACTCGTCAGATGAACCCTTATGGAAGCAACACTGTCGGTAAATTCAGGGTGACATGGAAAAGTGAACTGGGAACAGCAATCAATAAACGTGATATCAACTGGCCATGGTTGCGCTTCTCTGATGTATTGTTGATGTATGCCGAAGCTCAAAACGAATTATACAATGGACCTACAGCGGAAGCAAAATCTGCTTATGAGAGAGTAAGAACTCGTGCTTTTGGAGGAGATGCTACAAAAATAGGAACAACTCCAACTTCTTATCAGGCGTTTAGAGATGCGATCATCAACGAACATAAGCTTGAATTGGGTTTTGAAGGATGGCGCAGAACAGATCTTATACGCTGGGGTATTCTCTATGAGACTCTTACTCAAGCTAAACAAAATATGATTGATATGGCTAACAAAACAGGAAAATATGCAAACATAGATTTGTATAGGGCATATAAAAAAGAAAAAGCAACTGGCTTTAGTGACCCGATTGTAGCTATTCCTTATATCGGATTTAAAACAGAGCCTACAGCAGCAGAAAAAGCCCAGTTGACAACTGATGGTTATACATTGTTGGAGATGCATGGTTCTGTAGCTGTATCAAATGGGCAAGCCCTGAAAGCTGATGCAGCCTGGGTTAAGGCTATCTTCAGAGGTTTGGAAAAAAATAAAGTTGAATTATTGCCTCTAAATACAACAACGATTGATGATAATTTGGGTTTGAGTGGGCAGCAACATCCTTTATATTAATTCACTTATGCTCAGGTATGTATTTTTGTTAGTATTGTTGTCTGTTTTTTACTGTTCGATGTTCAGCGATAATAGACAAAAAAATGAAAATACATCTCAGAAGCAAACTAATGTTAAAACCAACAATAGGCATTACGAGCCTATTGTTGGTTTTGATTCTCATAAGGAAGTGGTAGTCGATAGCATCGTAAAAAGATTATACACACTAAAGAAGACATTGGATACGACTGTAATAAAAAATTATCCGGCAGACAAAATTTCTGATTTTGCAAAAAAACTGAAACCGATTGGACGTATACTGGAATCGAAGGATTATTATGTGTGGTGTTGTGCACCTATTTATGGAGAAGATGGAAAGGTGCACGTATTTTATTCCCGATGGCTCAAGAAATATGGGATGGGAGGCTGGATAAACAAATGTGAGATAGCTCATGCTGTAGCAGACAGTCCGGAAGGCCCTTACACAACATTAGGCACTGTTTTAGCTCCCCGACCGGGATATTTTGATGCAACCTCTTGCCATAATCCGCATATACAGAAAATTGACAGTACATATTATCTATTCTATATGGGAACAAGCGATGGAACGGTGTATACAAAAAGGATTGGCTTGGCAAAATCCAAATCATTGGATGGGCCTTGGCTTCGTTCCGACAATCCGGTTTTAGATGCTGGTGAAGTGGGAGAGTGGGACGACTGCTGTACAACCAATCCGGCCTTTATCAAGCATTCCATTGACAGCAAAGCATGGTTGTACTACAAATCGTGGAACAAGGAGGCGTATTTGTCGGAAAAAGGAAATATACGTGCAAACAGAAAATATGGATTGGCTGTTGCAGACAGCATAGAAGGTCCTTACAAAAGGTATGAAGGAAATCCTGTCATTGATTTTTCTAAATATGGAGACAATAAGCAAGTGGAAGATGCTTATGTTTACACTGAAAATGGAAAATATAAAATGTTAATGAGAGATATGGGTTATTTTGACCACACTGTAGGCCTTATCTTTGAGTCAGAAGATGGACTCAGTTGGTCTGAACCAAAAATAGCATGGTTTGGAGCGGATGCTTATCTTGAAGAAGCTCCGGCACCATCTCACTTAAAAAGATACGGACGTTTTGAACGCCCACAATTATTGATGAAAGACGGGAAACCACAGTATTTATTCAATGCCATGCAGGGTGGAAAATATGAAACATCGTCCGGCTTCATTTTTAAGATAGAAAACGATTAATTCAAAAAAATAGCAATGATATGAGAAAACGGTTTTATATAATCTTATCGGCACTTTTGTTTGTTTCTGCTTCCTGCAAAACGGAAAAAGTGGAAAAGATTGACAGACACGCTCTAGTAGAAAGAAATAGTCCGAACATAAAGGAATTTGAAGAACTTTCTTCCCTCTCGGTCGGCAACGGAAATTTTGCCTACACAGTGGATGCTACCGGTTTGCAAACTTTTCCCGAATTTTATGTAGCAGGTGTTCCGTTGGGTACACAATCTCAGTGGGGATGGCATAGTTTTCCGAACACAGAAAAATTTAAGACAGAAGAAACGCTCAAAAATTATAACTTCAGAGGTTGGGAAGAACCCTATGCTGTTCAGTTCAATGAACCGGGCAGACAACAAGATGCTGCAAATTATTTCAGAACAAACCCTCATCGCTTACATCTGGGCAATATTGGATTGGAACTCACGAATTCAGATGGTTCCAGAGTAAAAATAGATGATATAAAATCGGTAGATCAGAAATTGAACCTATGGGATGGTGTCATTACCAGCCATTTTTCTATCGGGCAAGATTCAGCACTGGTGAAAACAACAGTTCATCCACGTTATGATCAGGTTGGGGTGGAAATAAACTCTCCACTTATCGCCAAAGGAGAAATGAAGATCAATTTCAAATTTGCTTATCCAACAGGTAAGCATACTGATGATGCTTGTGATTGGACTGCTCCTGAGAAACATAAAACCGAGATCATTGACAAGACAGATCACTCTGCTGTACTCAAACGGACTTTAGATAGCACAATCTACTATGTGATTGTAAAATGGGTTGGAAAAGCTTCCTTTTCTGAAAAGGAAAAACATTATTTTGTATTGTCTCCTGAGGATGATAAATTTTCATTCACGAGTGAGTTTTCAGAAAAGATACCGACAGAATCAGCTAAAAACGCAGACAATATCTTTGCTGAATCAGCAAAATATTGGCAATCTTTTTGGCAAAAAGGAGGAATAGTAGATTTCTCCAAATGCACGGACAATAGGGCGAAAGAACTTGAACGCAGAGTCGTATTGTCTCAATATTTATTGGCAATCCAATCTGCGGGAATGTATCCACCTCAAGAAACCGGACTCACCTACAATAGTTGGTTTGGAAAATTCCATCTGGAAATGTATTGGTGGCATGCTGCACAATTTGCATTGTGGAATAGGACAGACTTGCTAGAAAGAAGTATGGATTGGTATGCGACAGCATATCCGGTGGCAAAAAAAATTGCAGAACGCCAAGGATTTAAAGGTGCTCGTTGGATGAAAATGACAGATCCTTCGGGAACCGAAGCGCCTTCGAAGGTTGGTTCTTTCCTTATTTGGCAACAGCCACATTTCATTTATCTCGCAGAACTCATTTACAGAAATAATCCATCACCGGAGGTTTTGAAAAAGTACGCTTTTCTGATAAATGAAACAGCAGAATTCATGGCTTCATTTGCAACATACGATGAATTGGAAGGCCGTTATGTTCTCAAAGGTGCAATTGCTGCTCAGGAAACCATAAAGGCATCTGAAGCCATCAATCCTCCGTTTGAACTTTCATATTGGCATTATGCAATGTCTGTTGCCCAGCAATGGCGTGAAAGGATGGGACAGCCAAGAAAACCGCAGTGGGACGAGCTGATAGACAAGCTTTCTCCTTTAGCATACAATTCGGATGGACTATATCTGGCTTCTGAAGATGCAGTGGATACATATAAGGATATTCGTTTTACTTCAGATCACATGGCTGTTCTTGGTTCGGTAGGTATTTTACCGATGAATAAACTCATACGAGAAGATTATATGAAAAATACCTTGCATTGGATATGGGACAATTGGAACTGGGGCAAAACCTGGGGATGGGATTATCCGATGACGGCTATGAATGCGGCACGTCTGGGTGAACCCGAAAAAGCAGTTGGAGCTTTATTGATGAATAAACGCACAAACACTTACCTGATAAATGGGCACAACTATCAAGATAGTCGCTTGCGGGTTTATTTGCCCGGAAACGGAGGTTTGCTTACTGCCATAGGTATGATGTGTGCCGGATGGGACGGAAACAAAGAAAAAAATCCCGGATTTCCGAAAGATGGAAAATGGAATGTGGTATGGGAAGACATTGCTCCTATGCCGTAAAAAATAATTTCTAATTTTGTCAGGCAGGTTTTGAAGTCTATGAGTGTCATCAAAACCTGCTTGTTTGATAAAAACCTGTTTATGAAATATCTGATTTTCTTAATATTATCAATATGTATCACATCTTCTGTCAAATCTCAATCTAACGGATATTGGCATGGAAAAGAGCGTGAATTGCGCTACCATCCCGAGGGTGAAGATTTCGTAATTGTGAACGGAGACAAAAAATTCAATAAGGCGTTGTATGGAACAAACACAGCTTTCAGAGTGGAAACGGGTGATGTTCCTGAATTTGGTTTTTTCATGCCTAATATGGGTGGAAACATGCAATTAGGGCTGGTTGTTGGAGATAAAAGCCTATGGCTCAACGATGCTCAATATATAAAAACACGCTCACGCGGAGGTGCTCGCATCTATGAAATAAAAGATCCGTTGATTCAGTCAGGAAAAATAGAGATTACAGTGTTAGCTATGGCTCGTGCCGAAGGCATGATCCTGAAAGTGTGTGCAGAAAATTTGCCGCAGGATGTGGATCTGATCTCCACTTTTGGAGGAGCGAGCAATAAACGGTTTTTCAGGAATGGAGATTTAGGGGTAGATGATCCTAACGCATTTTCACTGCAACCTGATGCTTGTCTGAAGAATGAATATAAGATTTCTGAGACTTCCTTTGAACTCACTTATGCTCAGGGAGCTAAGGGGGGAGATCGAAAAACGATTGGGATTTTTCCCTCAGATGCTCAAATAAGACTATCCTCCCCCTACCAGATGATGACACCGTTGAATGTTTGGAAATCCGGTGAAGAAGAAAAGAAACCTATAATTGTATCTAGGATTCTAATGAAATCGAATAAAGAGTATTATGTTGCCATAAAGGTCAAGGATACCATTGACCTTCTGCCCGAAGGACTAGAGAAATGCTTTAACGATGCAGAAAAAAGAAGGAAGGAAATCGTTGAAACGGTGAAGATAAATACTCCGGATCCATACTTCAATACATTAGGTGGAGTGTTAGGTGCAGCGGCAGATGGCATCTGGGACGATAAGACCGGATGGCAACACGGAGCCATCGGTTGGAGAATGCCTTTGAATGGATGGCGTGGAGGCTACACAGGTGATGTCATCGGTTGGCACGAAAGAGCCAGACAGCATTTTGATGGTTTTGCAGCATCGCAAATAAAAAACATTCCTGCAACCATACCACATCCGACTCAGGATAAAGAATTACATCTTGCCAGAGCCGAAAAAACTTGGGGCACTCAAATGTATAGCAACGGATATATTACTCGGAATCCGAATGAAACAAAGTTGATGCATCACTATGATATGAATTTGGTATACATTGACCAATTACTATGGCATTTCAACTGGACAGGAGATATGGACTATGTTCGCAAAATGTGGCCTACTCTTAAACTTCATCTCGAATGGGAAAAACGCAATTTTGATCCTGACAATGATGGCTTGTATGATGCTTATGCCGGAATATGGGCAAGCGATGCGTTGCAATACAACAGTGGAGGTGTTACTCATTCTTCAGCATATAATTACAGAGCGAATAAAATGGCAGCTCAAATCGCCGTCAAAATAGGAGAAGATCCCAAACCATACGCCGATGAAGCTAAAAAAATCTTATTGGCCATCAATTCACGTTTATGGATGCCGGACAAAGGATGGTGGGCAGAATATCAGGATTTTATGGGAAATAAGATGCTACATCCAAATGCGGCAATCTGGACTGTTTACCATGCGATAGATTCTGATATCCATGATCCTTTTCAGGCATATCAGGCTACGAGGTATGTAGATAATGAAATTCCTCATATATCCGTTTTAGCTCGTGGTTTGGAAGATGAAAATCTCAAGACTGTGTCAACAACTAATTGGGCTCCTTATTCCTGGTCTATCAATAATGTTGCATTTGCGGAAGTGGGACATACAAGTTTGGCCTATTGGCAGGCTGGGCGAAAAGAAGAAGCATTCAGTCTATTTAAAAGTAACGTTCTGGATGGAATGTATATGGGCGGAAGTCCCGGTAATATAGGGCAAATCAGTTTTTATGATGCTGCCAGAGGCGAATGTTACCGAGATTTTGCCGATCCCGTGGGTGTTTATTCCAGAGCTTTAGTGCAGGGTTTGTTTGGTATTGCTCCAGATGCAATGAATGGCAGGTTGGTCATTCGCCCCGGCTTTCCGTCAGAATGGGATTTTGCATCTATCAGTATGCCTAATGTGAGTTTCGATTTTAGTCGAAATGAAAATACAGACAGGTATACAATTGAAGATCATTTTAATAAAAATCAAAAACTCGAACTCTTAATCAGTGCCCGTAAAGATGATATTCGTTCGCTCAAGGTGAACGGAAAAGAATCGAAATGGAATTTGGTAAAAGAAGGAATTGGTTCTCCATTAATAAAAATAATTGCAGAAGCTGCTGAACGATTTGACATTGAAATAGTTTGGGGTAAGAATGATTTTTTTGCTGTAGAATCCGGTCTGACTTCGGTGAAAGAACAAGAATGGGTATTGAATACGAAAGCTAAAATTCAAAAAATATATGATCCGCAAAAGGTTTTGACTCACATAAAACAATCGACTGATAAGATTGTGGCAAATACTGTAGGAATATTAGGTAATCGCACTGTTTTTGTCGAGCTTAAACAGGGAAAAATGACATGGTGGCAACCTGTGAATATTGAAATGAAAGAATTGATCAGCATAAATTATGATCCGGAGAACCCTGACCTTGAATTTTCTCTCGTAAATAATGGAAATGCCGGAATAGAAGCCCAAATTATAGTGAATAATCGGCTTGTTGAAAATCTGTTTACTTTGGGTAAAGGACAAGAGTCCCGTATTTATTCGATTCCCAACGATATAGCAAAATTGGGAATGAACAGAGTTGAAATCGTATCGGACAATAGGGTTATTTTTAGGAAAGATATCATCAATTGGAATGTGAAAAATAATAATCCGGAGTATGAGATTGTAGATATGGACAAGGTCTTGAATGCGTCAGTGAGTCAGATTTTTAAAAATGAATATCTGACGCCCCGATCACCTTATACGACATTACAAGTGCCTACACAAGGCATTGGCGAATGGTGTCATCCTTTACTCACAGCTGATATTGACGATTTCGGATTGCGAAAATCTGTGAAGAATCATATTTTTCAGACTCCACTAGGCATTCCGTTTCGCACTCCGGCTGAAGATAAAAGCAACAATATTGCGTTCACAACACTCTGGGACAATTATCCGGACTCTATATCTATTCCTCTTTCCGGCACGGCTTCTCATGCATACTTAATGATGGCCGGTTCGACTAATCATATGCAGGCTCATGTGGCTAACGGTCGGATTACTCTTAACTATAAAGATGGTAGTGAAGAAACAGTAGATTTGATAAATCCCGAAAATTGGGTTCCAATAGAACAAGATTATTATTTTGACAACAATGCTTTTTATTCCACACAACCACGTCCTTATCGCATTGCGTTGAAAACCGGAATCGTAACACGCAACATGGAGAAAGACATGGGGGTGAATCCGGAGGAAGTTTATGGCAGAAAAATAGATGGAGGAGCAGGTATTATTCTGGATATTCCGCTCGATTCTTCAAAAGAATTGAAAGATATTCAGGTAAAAGCTGTTGCAAATGAGGTCGTTATTGGTTTGATGGGAGTCACATTGTTGAAATAAAACCAAAATGCTTAGAATAAAAGCCAAAATAGATAGTTTCTAGTCTCTATGCATTTTGTAATTTGCGGCTGTTAACTTACATACGATCATTGTCATGAAAAAAGCAACCATATTTACTACAATTATTCTTTTTCTGATTCTGCCAATACGAATTGTGGCGGAAGTGAAGCTTCCTTCTATAATATCAGATAATATGCTTTTGCAGCAAAACACAATTGCAAATATCTGGGGAAAAGCGAATCCAAAAGAAAAAGTGGTGGTGACTGTTTCGTGGAGTAAAAAAACATACGCAACAATTGCGGGCGATGATGGTAGATGGTTGGTGAAGATTTCAACACCGAAGCAAACGACCAAAAATCAGACCCTCATAATAAAGGGAGAAAATACGATCATCATCAATAATGTTTTGGTTGGTGAAGTGTGGTTATGTTCAGGACAGTCAAATATGCATTTTCCTATAGCCAAATCGGAAGGATGGCGAACCGGAGTCGTAAATGAAGAAGAAACATTAAAAGATGCCGATTACCCAGACATCAGACTTTTTCAGGTGAATCAGAAACTTTCGTCTGACAAAGAACTGGACGATTGCGAGGGAAAGTGGTTGGTTTGCAATGCAGATAATATAAAAAATTTTTCGGCTGTGGCTTTTTATTTTGGACGTTATCTATATAAAAATCTCCATATTCCCATTGGATTGATTCATTCATCATGGGGTGGAACTCATGCCGAATCATGGACAAAAATGTCAGTGATAGAAAACGATCCCATATATGCAGATCTTCTAAAGCAGTATAACTCGGATCGGGATAATTATCCGGCAAATATCGAAAACTATAGAAAAGACAGCGTTCAATATGAAATAGATAAGGCTCAGGCAATAGCGAAAGGAGAAAAACCTGGTAAGAAACCCAAGCGCCCATTGGGCATAGAACATAACAAGGCTTTGTCTACTCTCTGGAATGCAATGATTCATCCGCTTGTGCCATACGCCATCAAAGGAGTCATATGGTATCAGGGAGAATCTAATGCTGTGCGGGCACAGGACTATACACATGTGTTTACAAATATGATAGACAGTTGGAGAAAAGAATGGAATGAGGGTGATTTTCCTTTCTATTTTGTTCAAATCGCACCACAGTACAAACAACCTCCATACATACGTGAAGCTCAACTGAACACATGGAAAACGGTGAAAAATACAGGAATGGCAGTCATTACAGATGTTGGAGATTCGATAGACATCCATCCTCGCAATAAACAGATCCCGGGCGAACGTTTGGCAAAATGGGCGTTGGCTAAGGATTATGGGAAAGGCATTTCTTATTCCGGTCCATTATACCAATCTTTAAAAATAGACGGAGACAAAGTGTTGCTATCTTTTTCTCATGCAGACAAAGGCCTTAAAAGTAAAGATAGTTTACTGGAAGGTTTTTTTATAGCCGGAGAGGACAAAAAGTTTTATCCGGCAAAAGCAGAGATCAGAAACAATACAGTTGTAGTGTCATCTCCTGAAGTCACAAAACCTGTTGCAGTGAGATATGGGTGGGATAACTTTTTCAGAGTAAACCTTTACAATGGAGCCGGACTTCCCGCATCACCCTTCAGAACAGATAATTGGAAAGAATAGAACAGCATACAAAAAGAAAATCATGAAAAAGAAAATCATAGTCATAAATATCTTATTATTAATATTTTTACAATCTCTGAAACCTCAGGAAACTGGAAAACTTTTTGCAGATTCCGAGATGAAACGCTTTCCTAAAGCCTGGCAATTAGATCATGGCAAAAGGCTCTATTTTGGCTATTCCCAAGGACTTGGATGTTTGGCAATGCTGCAAATGTGGAAAAAGACAGGGGAACGAAAATATTTCACCTATGCTGAGGAATGGGCAGATACAATTATAAACAGCAAAGGTGAAATATATCTGTATGAGGTAGAATCATACAATATAGATTATATTAATCCTGCAAAAATACTTTTTGATTTATATGCAGAAACCGGGAAGGAAAAATATAAGTTGGCAATGAATTTGTTGGTTAAACAAATGAAAGTGCATCCTCGGACTCTCGAAGGAGCATTTTGGCATAAACTTATTTATCCACACCAAATCTGGCTCGATGGTTTGTATATGGGTTCACCATTCCTTGCTCAATATGCAGCAACATTCGACAACAAAGAAATGATGGATGATGTTGTTAACCAATTCATTGTTTGTGCTAGATATACCTACGATGCAAAGACAGGCTTGTATTATCATGCTTGGGATGAGAGCAAATCTATGTTCTGGGCAAATAAGGAAACCGGACAATCTCCCAATTTTTGGGGAAGAGCCATTGGCTGGTGGTATATGGCATTGGTGGATGTTCTGGATTTTGTTCCTCAGGATCACCCGCAACGGGGCGAACTCATAAAAATGATTCAAGGACTGGCAGACACACTGCCCAAGTATCAGGACAAAAACGGGTTGTTCTATCAGGTTTTGGATCAGGGAGATCGAAAAGGAAATTATCATGAAGCATCTGTCTCATCTATGTTTATGTATGCGTATGCTAAAGCGGTGAATAAAGGATATATCGACAAATCGTATAGAAAATATGCTGAGAAGATATATGATGGATTAATGAAAGACTTGATCGTCAAAAATGGAGATGGTACATTGACTCTCACACAATGTTGCTCTGTTGGCGGTTTGGGTGGATCCACCAAAAGGGATGGCAGCTTTGAATATTATATTAGTGAAAAAGTCAGAGACAATGACGCTAAAGCCACAGGGCCATTTATAATGGGTTGTCTCCAATTAGGCAAATAAATGCGAATGAATATCGTTTCTCTGGAAAGATGATGAAATACTTTTTCAGCATATTATTTTTTTCTCCATTGTTCCTTTTTTCACAGGAAACTGAAAAAATAATGCTTTCGGGTGAAGGCTACGGGCAGACTGTGGATTGGGATTTCTTTTGTTCGGGTGGTAACAACTCGGGCAAATGGGCGAAGATCGCAGTTCCTTCCAATTGGGAATTGCAAGGCTTTGGCGAATACACGTATGGCAGATGGTACAAAAATCCGGACATCAAAGAACCGAGTCAGGAGACTGGAATATATAGATATTCATTCTTTGTTCCGGTTGCTACGATAAAAAACAAGCTTGTCCAAATTGTTTTTGAAGGTGTGATGACCGACACGGAAGTGAAGATAAATGGAAAATTGGCAGGTGATGTTCATCAGGGAGGTTTTTATAGATTTTCTTATGATATTACAAAATTGTTGAAATCCGGACAACAAAATCTTTTGGAAGTAAAGGTTAGCAAGCATTCATCTGATAAATCGGTAAATGCAGCTGAACGTCGCGCCGATTGGTGGTTGTTCGGAGGGATTTACAGGCCTGTATATCTCGAGATAAAACCCAATCGGAACATAAAAAATGTGGCTGTTGATGCAAGATATGACGGAGCGTTGTCTGCTAATATATTTCTATCTGGAAATAACTTTAAAGGCGAAAATATAGATGTCACTTTGGTTGATCTATCGGGGAATGAGTTAGGACACAAAAGTTTTCCTGTGAATCAGAAATCAGAAGTTCAACATTTAGATATGTTTTGGGACAATATCCGGTCTTGGAATTGCGAAACCCCCATTCTGTATAATATACAATTCAGTCTGATGGATGGAAATAATCACATGATTCATAAGTTAACCGAGAGAATTGGTTTTCGGACTGTAGAGTTCAAAAAGCACGACGGCTTGTATGTGAATAATACGAAGGTTGTCTTGAAAGGGATCAACCGTCACTCTTTTTGGCCGGATGGAGGGCGGACAACAAATCGGCAAATTAGTTTACTCGATGCCCGACTAATCAAAGAAATGAATATGAATGCTGTACGGTCGCATTATCCACCGGATAAGCATTTCTTGGAGATTTGTGATTCTCTCGGACTTTTCGTTATAGATGAGCTTGCCGGTTGGCAAAACTCTTATAAATCTGAAATAGGAGCAAAATTAGTGAAAGAAATGATCGTGTGGGATGTGAATCATCCTTCGGTCATTCTCTGGAGTAATGGAAATGAAGGAGGTTGGAATAAAACGATAGATCCATTGTTTGGAGAATATGACATACAACAAAGGCACGTCATACATCCTTGGGCAGATTTTGATGGACTAGATACGCATCATTATCCTGAATATCAGACCGGAATAGCTCGCTTTACGAACGGAAACAATGTATTTATGCCAACCGAGTTTATGCATGGACTATACGATCAGGGACATGGTGCAGGTCTGGAAGATTTTTGGGAAAAATATGAGAAATCACCTCTTTTTGCAGGTGGTTTTCTTTGGGATTTTTCAGATAATTCGGTTAGACGTGTAGATAGAGGCAGAGCATTAGACTCGGATGGAGATCATGCTGCGGATGGAATTTTGGGACCCTATAGAGAAAAAGAAGCGAGTTATTATTCGGTTCGTGAAATCTGGTCACCGATCCGCATAAAACCATTAAAGATAACTCCGTCATTCTCCGGAGATTTGTTTATCAGCAACGGCTATTTGTTTTCAGATCTTAGCGGTTGTGCTTTGAAGTATAACGTTTCTAAGATAAGTGATGCTTTTGGAAATAACCCGCAACAAACAATATTGTATTCGGGCAAAATAATTTTACCGGAGATTCTTCCTTCTGAAACAAAGAAAGTGAAGCTGCAACTTGACGACCGTTTTTTTGATGGTGACGTTTTAGAAATAATAGCATTGGATAAATCTGGGAACGAAGTATGTACGCGTACTTTTCCGATAAAATCTGCGGAAGAATATTTAGATCGACAAACCAGACCAAAAATAAATTCTAAAGCATCGGTTGAAGTTTTGGAAAATGATATTAGATTGAAGCATGATAATCAGACTGTGATATTCGATGCCAAAACCGGACTGATAAAAGAAATAACGAACAATGGCAGGTTATACGCTTTCAGAAATGGCCCTATTCCTGTCGGCATGCCTTACAAATTTGAACATTACAAGGTTCATCAGGACAATGACACAGCTATATTCACGGCATACTATTCAGGTATGTTAGATTCTATTCGATGGACATTGAATCCGGCTGGTATATTATCTATGAATGCGCTGATGCTGAATAAGACATCACGTTCTGGTGGATTTGATGATGCTGATGGTGGTGCAGGTGTGTCAAATTTTGGATTCACATTCAGCTGTTCCGAAACAAATATAAAAAAGGTACAATGGTTTGGTCGTGGAATCAGCCATGTCTGGAAAAACCGTATTGCGGGTACAAATTATGGATTATGGCAAAAGAACTATAACAATACTATAACCGGAGAAGCGGCAGATACCCTGATATATCCTCAATTTAAAGGTTATCATGCCAACATGTATTGGTGTAGATTCTTTACGGAAGAAAATACATTTACAGTGTATTCCGAGAGTGACAATGTCTTTTTACGTCTATTTACACCTGAAGAACCAAAAGGGAATGCAAGCGGAATCAAAATCTTGCCTGATTTTCCGGAAGGAGATATTTCTTTTTTATATGAAATTCCGGCAATCAGAGATTTTAAACCAATACAACAGCATGGCCCTCAGAGTCAACCTGCTTCTATTCGGATAAAAAAAGGTGATGACGGAATCAGGATGATTCTCCTTTTTGATTTTAGTAAACCATAAAAAAAATATATGAAACAAGCAGCAGTTCTTATACTTTGTTTTTTTTCTTTGGGTTTGTGGGCGCAAAGGACCGATTGGCCTGTAATAACTTCAGAGATGAAGCCTGCTGCTCGTTGGTGGTGGATGGGAAGTGCAGTAGATAAAAATAATCTGGATTATAATATCTCAGAATATGCAAAAAAAGGCTTGGGCGGTTTGGAAATTACCCCTATTTATGGTGTTAAAAATAATGAAGCAAATGAGATTCCTTTTCTGTCTGCAAAATGGATGAATATGTTGAATTATAGCGAATCCGTAGCAGAACAGCACAACATCACGATAGATATGAACACAGGCACAGGTTGGCCTTTTGGTGGACCTCAGGTGACTATTGAAGATGCTGCAACAAAGGTTATATTTCAGGAATACGAACTGAAAGGAGGGCAGTCGTTGCCGGATACTATTCAGGTAAAAGATAAAGCTCAGCTGGCCGTTGCCAATCTAAGTCGTTTAATGGCATATTCGACTGATGGTAAAAAAATAGATCTCTCATCAAAGGTGGAAAATGGACAACTTCGGTGGACGGCTCCGAAAGGAGAATGGCGTTTGATCGCTGTATTTGCCGGAAAAACATTTCAAAAAGTAAAGCGTGCAGCTCCGGGAGGTGAAGGCTATGTGATGAACCATTTTTCACAAAAAGCTGTCGCTTATTATCTGGCAAGTTTCACAGAATCATTCTCGGGTACTGATACGAATTATCCCAATAGTTTTTTCAACGACTCATATGAGGTCTATGGTGCAGATTGGACTCCTGATATGTTTGACCAGTTCGAGAAGAGAAGGGGCTATAAACTGGAAGATTACTTGCCGGCATTCATATCAAAAGAAAGGAATGACACCACCGCCAGAGTGATCTCCGACTATAGAGAAACTTTGAGCGAACTTTTACTCGAAAACTTCACTCAGCAATGGACATCGTGGGCACACAAACACGGAAGTACGACACGTAATCAGGCTCACGGCTCACCGGCCAATCTGCTTGACATTTATGCCGCGGTAGATATTCCTGAATGTGAATCATTTGGAATATCAGATTTTCACATTAATGGACTGAGAAAAGACTCTTTAACGAAAAAAAATGACTCTGATTTGTCGATGCTGAAATATGCTTCCTCTGCAGCTCACATCACAGGAAAACCATATGTCAGTTCCGAAACTTTCACATGGCTCACTGAGCATTTCCGGACATCTTTGTCTCAATGTAAGCCGGATTTGGATCTGCTGTTTTTGTCGGGAGTGAATCATGTCTTCTTCCATGGCATCACTTATTCTCCAAAGGAGGCAAAGTGGCCGGGTTGGAAGTTTTACGCATCGGTGGACATGTCGCCAACAAATAGCATCTGGAGAGATTCGCAACCATTTTTTGAATATATAGCTCGTTGTCAGTCATTTTTACAGGAAGGAAAGCCTGATAATGATTTTTTACTCTATTTTCCGGTCTACGATATGTGGTATGAGCAAGACGGACGTCTGCTGATGTTTGACATCCACAAGATGCAACGCCGTGCCCCGCAATTCATTTCGGCTGTGGATGATATTGTCAATGCGGGTTACGATGTGGATTATATTTCAGATAAATATCTGATGTCAACATCGGTTAAGGGGAATAAATTAGAAACAATAGGAGGAAATAATTATAAAGCGATTATTGTTCCGGGAGCCAGAGTCATGCCATTGGAGACATTGGCTCACCTCTTGAAACTGGCAAATGACGGAGCAACCGTTATTTTTCTGGATCGATTGCCGGAAAAAGTTCAAGGTTTATATAATCTGAATCAACGCCAGATTGCTTTCTCTGATTATATAAAAAGTATCCATGCTACCGGAATCATTAATGATGTCAATGCAATCAGTTATGGAGAAGGAAAGATCATTACCGGAACGGATTATGAAAAAGCTTTGCGTGAAAGTGGTGTGAAACAGGAAGAAATGAAGACGCTGCATGGCTTGCAATATATCCGACGATCAAACAGTGATGGCTATCACTATTTTATCTCGTCGTTGCAAAACAAAGATATTGATAAATGGATCACATTATCGGTTGATGCAAAAAGTACGATGATGTTCAATCCACTAGATGGATCAGCTGGGTTGGCACAAACAAAAAAGGAGGGAGACAAGCTGCAAGTACATATCCAGTTGAAGTCGGGTCAGTCGATCATACTGAAAACATTCAACAAAGAATTGAGCCTTGCAGACACGTATGCATACTATGAGTCGCAAGAAGGAGCAATCAGTATAAATAAAGGTTGGAAAGTTCGTTTTATAGAGAGTGAGCCTACGATTTCCGGGACTTTTGCCCTGAAGCAATTGGGTTCATGGACAGATTTGCCGGCTGTGGATGCGAAACGGAACATGGGAACAGCTATTTATTCAACAGAATTTAATCTGCCTTCAACAAATGATGACGATTGGCTGCTAAACTTAGGAGATGTACGTGAGAGTGCCCGCGTACGGATCAACGGGAAGGATGTTGCAACTCTTTGGTCTGTCCCTTATGAAGTTAAAGTAGGCAACTACTTACAAAAAGGGAAGAACAGAATAGAAGTAGAAGTGACCAACTTGCCGGCAAACCGCATAGCTGATTATGATCGGCAAAAGATAGATTGGCGCATTTTCAAAGAAATTAACTTTGTGAAAATTGACTATAAAAATGGAGATTATTCTCATTGGGAAGCTGTGCCATCCGGCTTATTAGGGCCGGTTGTTTTATCGCCCGTTCGAAAAATTCAATAAATATAAATACAGTATATGACAAGACTATTCATCACAATTCAGATTATTATATCATGCACGATTTCCGCGTTTGCGGCAGACAAATATGATTATCTCTATGAAAATCTTCCTTTCGAGATGCCAAAAGTGGCTGTTCCTGTTTTTCCGGACAATAAAGTTTCTATTGTGGATTTTGGCGGAGTCAGAGACGGAACAGAGCTTAATACGGATGCTTTTTCTAAAGCGATAGAAGCTCTTTCTGCAAAAGGAGGTGGCACACTCATTGTCCCTGATGGAATTTGGCTGACAGGATCTATAGTGTTGAAGAGCAATATAAATCTTCATTTAGAAGACAGAGCTATTATTCTGTTTTCTCCCGATAAAAGTTTATATCCCATTGTAGAAACTTCTTTCGAGGGACTTGATACCCGCCGTTGCCAGTCTCCTATATCTGGGCGGAACTTGGTTAATGTAGCTATCACGGGCAGCGGAGCCATAGATGGCAACGGACATTATTGGAGGCCACTGAAGAAAGAAAAAGTATCTGACAGTTTTTGGAAAAAACATATTGAAACGATGGGTGGAACATTTAAGCGACCAACCTATTGGATGCCGTCCGCTCAATACCTGCATGGCGACACCATCAGTGACATGAATGTACCCCGAAATCTGAAAACAGACGAGGAATGGGCTTCGGTCAGAGATTTTCTGCGTCCGGTGATGGTCAGTTTGATAGGATGCGAGAATGTGTATCTGCAAGGTGTTATTTTCCAAAATTCTCCGGCATGGAACATTCATCCGTTAATGTGTGAAAACGTGATCATTGACGGAATTCAGGTGAGGAATCCTTCTTATGCTCAAAACGGAGATGGATTGGATCTGGAATCGTGCAAGAATGCAATCATAGTGAACAGTTCTTTCGATGTGGGAGACGATGGAATCTGTCTCAAATCGGGAAAAAATGCCGATGGACGGAATCGAAAATACCCATGCGAGAATGTGATTGTTGACAACTGCACGGTGTTTAAAGGTCATGGTGGATTTGTTGTAGGCAGCGAAATGTCGAGCGGAGTCAGGAACATCATGGTTTCAAATTGCCAGTTTTTAGGGACAGATGTCGGGTTGCGTTTCAAGAGCCAAAGAGGTAGGGGAGGTGTAGTTGAGAACATCTATATACAAAATATAAGCATGATAGATATTGCTACCGAACCCATACATTTCAATCTCTATTATGGTGGGAAATCGGCTGTCGAGGATTTGGAAGAAGGCACAGTTGTTGAACAAAAAGAAAAACTGCCTCCTGTTGATGAAACGACTCCTACTTTCAGGAACATTTATATCAAAGACCTTTATTGTAGCAATGCCCGTCGTGCGATGTATTTTTATGGATTGCCTGAGCATCGTATCCACAACATAAATGTAGAAAACATCACAATCCATTCAAAACTAGGAGCAGAGTTGATAGAATCGGAAGATATAAAATTGAAAAATGTAAATATCTATACAACAAGTGATTCACCACTACACTTGAGAAATGTAGAAGATGTTACGGTTCAAAATTTTGTTTCAGGAAAAACCAATGATATTTTATTTGAAATAGGAGGATACAAAACAGAGAATATTGTTTTGGATGGAAAATATAATCAAAATCAAATCAGGTTTGATAAAAATGTAAAGAGAAAAGCGGTGACAATAATTGATAAGTAGTTCATAGTGACGTTGTGTATTAAGGCTGTTCTTTTCATAGGAACAGCCTTTTTCTATTGGACATATAAGGATATATTATTTGAATACTGACAAAACATATAGTCTTTCTGTCAAATAACCTAGCACCAGATATATAAATTGAAATTAATTTTGTTCTTAGTGAAAAACCAATGATTAATACCAGATGAAAAAATTGACAATTCTCTTCTGTTTTTTGTTTGCCATTTGCATAAATACCATAAAGGCTCAGGAACCGTCATTTGATTGGATGAAGGATGTTGGAGCATATTCCTATCCGCAGAAAGCAGATCTGTATAATGTTTCTGATTATGGAGCTGTGGGTGATGCTCAAAATTTGAATACAGAAGCAATTCAGAAAGCAATAGACGACTGTGCAGCAAAAGGAGGAGGTGTAGTAACATTCTCACCCGGTGTTTTTTTAACAGGATCGGTTTTTATTAAAAGCAGCGTAGATTTCAGAGTGCCAAAAGGTACGATGATCATTGGCAGTCTGGATATTAATGATTACAAGAAAATAGACACTCGTGTTGCAGGTATAGAAATGAAATGGCCAGCTGCTTTAATAAACATTATCGGGCAGCAAAATGCAGCGATCAGCGGCGATGGAGTTATTCATGGACGTGGAAAAGTTTTTTGGGATAAGTACCGCGACATGCGCAAAGATTATGATCCCAAAGGCTTACGTTGGATTGTAGACTATGATTGCGAACGTCCCAGAGGAATTCTTGTTTCAGATTGCAGCAATGTAACGGTCAAAGACATTGTTCTCTATCAACCCGGATTCTGGTCTCTCCATATTCTTTATTCAGAGCATGTGACCGTAGACAATATTATTATATCCAACAATATAGAAGGAAAAGGGCCGAGCACCGACGGAGTGGACATAGATTCATCCAGAAAAATACTTGTGCAAAACAGTAATATAAACTGCAACGATGACAATTTTTGCCTGAAGGCGGGACGTGATTCAGACGGATTGCGTGTAAACCGGCCTTGTGAATATATTGTCATCCGCAACTGTGTGGCCGGACATGGCGACGGGCTTTTTACCTGTGGAAGCGAAACTTCCGGTGGAATAAGGAATGTGGTTGCCTACAATATGAAAGGAATAGGAACAAAATATGGTTTGCGTTTCAAATCGACAGCTCAGCGTGGAGGTACGATCGAAAATATATATTTATACAACATCGAAATGGTTGGTGTGCGCGATCCGTTTGTTGTGGACTTGAACTGGCATCCTGCCTACAGCACGTCGGTGTTGCCTGCCGGATACGACAAAAACAATATTCCGGCTCACTGGACTAAAATGCTGACACCTGTAGACGCCAAGTCCGGAATGCCGAAATTCAAGAATGTATATTTTGAGAACGTGGTGGCAACCGATGCATCTACGTGCATAAAAGTGGCTGGATTGAAAGAAAGTACAATAGATGGTTTCAATTTCAAGAATGTTTCTTTTGAGGGAAAAACACCCGGAAATATAAGCTATGCAAAGGATTGGAGTTTTAATGGTTTTTCCGTAAAAACTACCGAAGGAACACTCGAATTAAAGAACAATAAGGGAGTGAACATCCCTAAATGAAAATAATGGATACAAAATATTTTTTTGCAGTTGATATAGGAGCTTCCAGTGGAAGAACCATCTTAGGGTCACTTACCGATAAAAAACTTGAGATATCAGAATTGACACGCTTTTCCAATCCGTTGGTCGAAGTCGGTGAGCACTTTCATTGGGATATATTATCTCTATATAAATCCATCATAGACGGATTGAAAATAGTAAGAGAGAAAGGTATCAACATAATGTCAATAGGTGTTGACACATGGGGCGTGGATTTTGTGGCTATTGATAAGAATAAAGAATTGCTGGGCAATCCTTATTCATACCGTGACCCGCACACAGTGGATGCTCCGACAAAATTTTTTAAAAAAATACCACGTAAAGATGTATATGATGCGACAGGAATACAGATAATGAATTTCAATTCACTGTTTCAGTTCTACACACTCAATCAAAATGATTCCGTATCATATAAGAATGCAGATAAATTGATTTTCATGCCCGATGCTCTTTCTTTTTTGCTCACGGGAACGATTGTTACGGAATATACGATAGCTTCCACAGCTCAGATATTGAATCCGTTTACCAAGCAATTTGATAAAAAACTGCTTCAGGAAGTTGGTTTGACAGAAGATAAATTCGGGCGGCTTGTGATGCCCGGAACGGTGATCGGACAGCTTTCCGGATCGGTGCGCAAACAGACAGGACTTGCAGAGATTTCCGTTGTTGCAGTTGCGGGGCACGACACCGGATCGGCTGTTGCCGCTATTCCGGCGATTGATGAAAATTTTGCTTATATCAGTTCCGGCACGTGGTCATTGATGGGCATTGAACTCAAAGAGCCTATTGTGAATGAAGAAGCATATCGTCTCAACTTCACAAACGAGGGTGGTGTGGATGGTACAATTCGCCTGCTGAAAAATATTTGTGGAATGTGGCTCTTGGAAAAATGCCGTGCAGAATGGGGTACGGAGAAATCCTATCAAGACTTGATAGCTGAATCGGAAAAATGCGAACCGTTCAGGTATTTGATAAATCCGGATGATGCCACTTTTTCCAATCCTGACTGTATGACTAAAGCAATTTCCGAATATTGCAAACAGACAGGGCAGGGTGAACCTGCGAGCGTTGCAGAATATGTACGCTGCATATTTGAAAGTTTAGCTCTTAGGTATAAACAGGTTCTGGATAGCCTTCAAAAATTAGCACCTTTTCCCATCGAACGTTTGCATGTCATCGGAGGAGGTTCTAAGAATCAGCTTTTAAATCAATTTACGGCCAATGCGCTCAATATTCCATTGATCATAGGACCTTGCGAAGCAACGGCAATAGGTAATGTGATGATGCAGGCAAAAGCACTGGGTTTGGTTGACGACCTGACTGAGATGAGGCAGATAATTGGCAATTCAGAAAGTACGGAAAAAATAATTCCTCAGGACGTAGAAATATGGAATGAAGCTTACCATAAATTTTTAACAATTTGTAAAATATCATGAAAAAAACAGATTTAGTTCACAAAGCATACGATGTAGCGAAAGAACGCTATGCTGCTGTAGGGGTAGATGTAGATGCAGCACTAAAAAATATTGAAAAGTTGTCAATCTCGCTGCATTGCTGGCAAACAGATGATGTGATAGGTTTTGAAACGCTTGGAAATCAAGGAGGCAGCGGTATTCAAGCCACAGGGAATTATCCCGGAAGAGCGCGTAATGTAGATGAAGTGCGTGCTGACATAGAAGAAGTTTTGACTCATATTGCCGGAAAACACCGTTTCAATTTGCATGCAATCTATGGTGAATTTGGAGGTAAATCGGTAGACCGGAATCAAATTGAACCATCACACTTTACAGGATGGATGCAATGGGCTAAAGAAAAAGGTCTGAAAATAGATTTTAATTCGAGTTCATTCGGACATCCGAAGAGTGGAGATTTGACCTTGGCCAATCCAGACAAGAGCATTCGTGATTTTTGGATCGAACACACAAAACGCAGTCGTAAAATTTCGGAAGAAATAGGTAAATTCCAAAACGATCCCTGTATCATGAACTTATGGATACACGATGGTAGTAAAGATTTGACCGTTAATCGTTATCGCTATCGTCAGATTCTGGAACAATCGCTCGATGATATTTTCTCGACAGAATATAAAAATATGAAAGACTGTATAGAATCCAAACTATTTGGTATCGCTCTCGAAAGCTATACAGTGGGTTCACATGATTTCTATTTGGGATATGGCGCAAAAAAACAAAAAATTGTGACATTGGATACAGGACACTTCCACCTCACTGAAAGCGTTGCTGACAAAATCTCTTCCTTGTTGTTGTTTACACCGGAAATAATGCTTCATGTTAGTCGTCCTGTGCGTTGGGATTCTGATCACGTAGTCACTCTGACAGAAGATACCATAGATCTTGCCCGGGAGATTGTGAGAGCAGACGCTATGGATAGAGTTCACGTAGGATTAGACTTTTTTGATGCTTCTATCAATCGCATCGGAGCTTATGTTATTGGCGTGCGTGCCACACAGAAAGCTTTTCTACAAGCATTTCTCGAACCGATAACACAACTTCGTAAATATGAAGCAGATGGTCAGTATTTTGAACGTCTGGCTCTGTTGGAAGAAGCAAAATCATTACCTTGGAATGCTGTTTGGGATTACTTCTGCTTGCAAAATAATGTTGAGGTAGGAGAGGATTTTATCCCTGCTGTTCAAAAATATGAAAAAGAGGTAACATCAAAACGATAAATTATCGTTCATTAGATTTTAATTGATATATTCAACTTTTAGATTGATTGGCATTTATAGGTAAAAAGATTTTAGGTTTCAGATTTTTCAGTTTTAGAAAAAAATAAAAGCAGATGAATACGATAATAGGACTAATCATCATAGCCATAGGAAGTTTTGGACAATCAAGTTCGTATGTCCCCATCAATAAAGTAAAGAATTGGTCTTGGGAATCTTTTTGGTTGACTCAAGGAATCTTTGCATGGTTGGTTTTTCCCTTGTTGGGAGCCTTATTGGGAATTCCTGAAGGCGAAACTCTTTTCAAGATATGGAGTTCGGGTGGAGCACTTTCTGCCATCTTCTTTGGTCTGTTGTGGGGTGTAGGAGGGCTCACTTTCGGCCTTAGTATGCGCTATTTGGGAGTTGCATTGGGGCAAAGCATCGCTTTAGGAACATGTGCCGCTTTTGGAACACTCTTTCCTGCACTTCTTGGCGGAACCGATCTTTTTCATGGCGAAGGCTTGATCCTTCTTGTTGGCGTTTGCATCACATTGGCAGGCATTGCTGTGATAGGATATGCAGGAAGCCTTCGATCCAAGAATATGTCGGAAGAGGAAAAACGAAAGGCTGTCAAAGATTTTGCATTGACCAAGGGTTTGTTGGTAGCATTGCTGGCAGGTGTGATGAGTGCATGTTTTGCATTAGGACTAGAGGCCGGTATTCCAATCAAAGAAGCAGCTTTAGCAGGAGGTGTGAAATCTCTCTATGCAGGACTTCCGGTGATTTTCCTAATCACATTGGGCGGTTTTTTTACAAATGCAGTCTATTGTATTCAACAGAATATTAAGAATAAAACAGGAAAAGAATATTTTTCGGTCGGAGGCAGTGCGTTATTGAACAATGTTTTGTTTTGTGCACTAGCCGGTGGATTGTGGTATTCACAATTTTTCGGATTGGAAATGGGTAAAAGCTTTCTTACCGAAAGTCCGGTCTTACTTGCTTTTTCATGGAGTATATTGATGTCTCTGAATGTAATATTCAGCAATATATGGGGTATCATACTCAAAGAATGGAAAGGTGTTAGCAAAAAAACAATCGGGGTGTTGGCGTTGGGACTATTCGTTCTCATCGCATCCATAATAGTGGTAGCAATATCCCAGAATTAAATAATAAAAAACATATTAGAATGAAATCAATATTAGATAATCGGCCGGAACTTTCAAAACAAATCTGGGAAGTGGCTGAAGTGGCTGGGTACCTTTGGCAAAAAGGCTGGGCGGAACGCAATGGTGGAAACATCACAATCAATATTACAGACTTGGTTGACGATGAAATCAAAAACATGAAACCAATCAGTGATATTGTGCAGATTGGCGTTAAATTACCTTACTTGAAAGGTTGTTATTTCTTTTGTAAAGGAACCAATCGCCGCATGCGCGACCTTGCGCGTTGGCCTATGGAAAATGGCTCTGTAATCCGTATTTTGGACGATTGCAGCAGCTATGAAATCATAGCGGACAATCCGGTGAAGCCAACATCAGAATTACCTTCTCACCTGTCTATGCATAATTATAAAATTAGCACAGGGTCTAACTACAAAGCAGCTCTGCATACACATCCGATAGATCTGATAGCTATGACTCATAACCCGGAATTTCTCAAAAAAGATGTGTTGACATACTTACTTTGGAGCATGATACCTGAAACAAGGGCATTTTGTCCACGCGGATTAGGCATTATACCTTATGCCATGCCAAGTTCGGTCGAATTGGCAAATGCTACGATCCGGGAATTGGCGGATTATGATGTGGTGATGTGGGAAAAACACGGTGTATGTGCCGTAGGTGAAAATATTATGGAAGCTTTTGATATGGTGGATACGCTAAGTAAGTCTGCCCAGATATATCTGACAGCCAAATCTATGGGTTTTGAACCGGAAGGAACTTCAATGGCAGATATGGAAGCATTGAAAACAGCGTTTAATCTACCCAAATAACCAAAGTTTTAAATATCATGATCAAAAAAAGACTCCTACTTCTTGTTGCATTGGCTTTTTATGCCGGATCGGTTTTTTCGCAGGCAACACTTCCCGCAGAAAAACTGGCTGCAACGATTGCTGACAGAATAATATCGGAAACTCCTTACACTTTTGTAGACACCAAAACAAAGAAAACGTATAGCAGCCTGAAAGGTGTGCCCCTATCCATGAATATCAAAGTGCAAAGCGAATATAACGATTGGCACTATACAAATGGAGTTATGCAGATTGCCCTGATGGAATTGGCTGAAAAGACCAATGACAAGAAATATGTAGATTATGTTCAGAAAAATATGGATTTTGTCTTTAACAAAGACAATTATTCTTTTTTTGAAAATCAATATAAACAGGCTTTCAAAGAAAATGGTTGGCGAGGTGTGCGTAAACTGAGCTGGCATATGATTTTCAGGGCAAAACGTTTGGACGACAATGGTCCTATGGCAGCAAGCCTTATAGACCTGCAAGCCTTGAAACCTAACAATGCCTATCTAGATTATATCAATGAAACCAGAGATCATCTGCTCTATTCTGAACCTCGTTTGGAGGATGGAACCATAGCACGTATCTGGCCTCATGAGAACACGATCTGGGCTGATGATTTGTTTATGGGCATTGCTTTTCTATCACGTATGGGTAAAATGACGGGCGATGTAAAATATTTTGACGATGCTGTGAATCAGGTTCTGAACTATCATAAATATTTGTGGGACGACAGACGTGAGATTTATTATCATTGCTATCATACCGACAACAAAGAACATGGAGTTGCTCATTGGTCCAGGGCAAATGGTTGGATGGTGATGGCACAGGCCGATTTGTTGACTATGCTACCTAAAGATCACCCCAAGCGTGCTGCGTTGATAGAAAATTTTAATCGTCAGATAAAAGGTGTTTTGCAATATCAGGGCAAGAATGGTTTATGGTATCAGGTGCTGGATAAAACTGATTCCTATGAAGAAATAACAGGCACGGCGATGTTTGTTTTCGGTATTGCCAGAGGTGTACGTGAAGGATGGATCAACAAGGATTACATTTATGCGGCCGAACAAGGATTGAAAGGTATGATGTCTAAGATGTCTGATAGTGGAGACATCACAGCAATCTGTGTAGGTACAGGAATCATGCCGTCTCTTGCATACTATTATAACCGAGGAACTCAAAAGAATGGACCGATGGGTGAAGGCCCGGTGTTGAGGGCGTTAATTGAAATGTCAAAAGCTAAAAAATATTCTGAAATATCAGCTGACGATCAATATGATAAAATAGTTTCAAAAAAATAGTTATCTTTAAGGCCATTCTTAATTTATTAAGAAAATCTTAAAGATAATATATCATGATAAAACAACAAAGTGAATTTGGGGTTGACGTTAAATATCTTATCGTTAGCGAACGGGACAAGAATTTTGGAATGTGGGTCAATACTGTGGGATTTCAGTCGATACCAAAAGGGAAAAAATATCCATTGACAAATCATCCTTCATCACACTATTTCAATATTACCAAAGGTCGTATTTTGCGGGAATACCAATTACTCTATATAACTAAAGGTGAAGGCTCTTTTGAGTCTGAATCTACGGCGAAAACCAAGATAGAAAAAGGAACTCTCATTATGTTGTTTCCCAACCAGTGGCATACCTATAGTCCGAATATAGAAACAGGTTGGGACGAATATTATGTGGGATTTGAAGGTGTCATCGCCGATAATATTATCCGCCATGCTTTTTTCTCAAAAGAAGAGCAGGTGATGAGAGTTGGATTCCACGAAAATCTCGTTAATCTGTTTTCCCGGACTATTGAAACTGCTAAGAATGACAAAATTGCTGCCCAGCAATATTTGGCCGGTGTTGTGCTGCACCTGTTGGGCAAAGTGCTATCCATATCCAAGAACAATCTTTTTGAGAACAATGAGATAAATCAAAAAATTGAGCAAGCCAAAATCATTATGACAGAAAATCTGTATAATGAGATTAGCTCGGAAGATGTGGCTGAAAGACTAAATATAAGTTACTCTTGGTTCAGAAAGATTTTTAAGGCTTACACGGGTTATGCTCCGGCTCAGTATTTTCAGGAAATGAAAATAACAAAAGCTAAATATTTGTTGACTGAGACCACAAAATCGGTGAAAGAAATTGCTTTTGAACTGAACTACAATTCAACAGAGCATTTCTTTACGATATTTAAGCGAAAAACAAAATCAACTCCAACCGAATATCGAAACTTCGGTCAGAAACAATAGAATGCTTCTCCAATAAGAAAGGAGCCATAAGCAATAAGGCAGAATGTTCTTTATTCTTTCTCCAATTCGATCAGCAAATCACTTTTGCTCGTTGTATCGCCTTCTTTCACATGCACTTTTTTGATAATTCCTTTCGAACTTGCGAGGATCGCATTTTGCATCTTCATGGCTTCCAATATCAGGATTGTATCTCCGGCTTTGACTACGTCTCCGGTTTTAACCAATACTTCCAAAATCTTTCCGGGCATCGGAGCTTTGAGTCTAACAGTTGAGGATTCGCCTAATTGGCTGACAAGATTCTTTTTGCGTTCGAGCGAGAAAGGTGTTTCAACTCTGAAATTGTAGCTTATGCCATTGAACAGAAATTCAAATTCGTTTTGTGATTTGGATACAATTTCTACAAAGTAACTCTTGTCATTCAGTTTCAATAAGGTGAAGCCGTCATCGGTGTATTCAATCTGCGGTGTTAGTTTTTCTGAAGAAAAATTGTAACTTCCATCTTCATTGATCTGATATGCGTATTCTTTTGCTGTGGCTGTATCTACAGCTGTTAATATTTTTTGTGCCATTCCGGTTTCTGTTTTACATATTATTGAATCTGTTTCTCAAAGCCCATAGGTCTGCATCTTGCTTCTCTTCCTTTATCGGTTTGTTACCGGCTACATAATTGACCACGGCAAACAACGCAGCCTGATCTTCATCTTCCGGCTCATTGTATACCATTGATTTCAAATCTTTCTCTATGAATGATGTGTCAAAACTTCCGGCGCGAAATATTTCGTTATGAAGTACAGCCTTATCGAATGGAATCGTGGTTTTTATACCTTTCACCTGAAAGTTGTCTAATGCATTGAGTGTGTTGGCGATCACTTCTTCTCTGTCTTTGGCATGGACAATAAGTTTGGCAATCATGGAATCGAAATATGGAGTGATTTCCGAACCGGCCACCACACCTTTGTCTACACGGATACCTTCGCCGGATGGTATGCGCAAAGCCTTGATGGTTCCGATACACGGAGAAAAACCAGATTGAACGTCTTCTGCATTGATGCGACATTCTATGGCCCATCCGTTTAGTTTTACATCTTCTTGTTTGATCGGTAATTTTTCGCCATTGGCTATCCGTATTTGTAATTCAATAAGATCCAAACCGGTGATCATTTCTGTCACAGGATGCTCAACCTGAACTCGTGTATTCATCTCCATGAAGAAGAAATTATCTTCTTTGTCAAGCAGAAATTCTACAGTGCCAAGACTCACATATCCTGCTTCCCGAGCCAAAGCAACTGCCGCATCAGTGATATTTTTGCGGAGCTGGTCGTTCAGTGCAGGAGAAGGTGCTTCTTCTATCAGTTTTTGGTGCTTGCGCTGAACGGAGCATTCGCGTTCCCATAAGTGAACAACATTTCCGAATGTGTCCGCCACAATTTGTACTTCGATATGCTTCGGATTCTCAAGATATTTTTCGATAAAAACAGCAGGATTGTTGAATGCTATTGAAGCTTCTGTGGTTGCAGCATGATACATCTGTTTCATTTCCGATTTTTGACGGACAATTCGCATGCCTCGCCCGCCACCTCCGGCACAAGCCTTGATGATGAGTGGATAGCCAATTTTTGTCGCCACATCCAGTGCATCTTCCAGCGTGTCTACGCTGCCGTCACTCCCTCCGAACATGGGCACGTTTCCTTTTTGTGCAATTTGTTTTGCGATTACTTTGTCTCCCATATTCTGGATGATTCGCGGCGATGGTCCAATGAAAATGATCCCTTCTTCGGTGCAGCGTATTGCGAATTGTGCATTTTCAGACAGATAGCCATATCCGGGATGGATTGCATCTATTTTATTTCTTTTGGCAATATGCACTAATGATTCGATGTCAAGAAATTCGGCTATGCCTTCGTTTTCTATGTCCGGAAAATCTATAATAGAGTCCATTTGTGTCAAATAATATGCATTTGGCTCTTTCACTGTTCTGATGCCAACAGAAGTGATTCCCATCTTTTTTGCGGTCTGAGCTATGCGTATAGCGATCTCGCCCCGATTGGCAATGAGTATTGATTTTATTTTATTTCGCTTCATCGTTTTTTTTGCTTTTGAGTATTATAATGGCATGTTACCGTGCTTGCGTTTGGGCTTGTATTCTGTTTTTCTTTCCAGAGAACGCAATGTTGTGATAATCTTGCGGCGGGTAATTGCCGGATCAATCACTTCATCGATAAAACCTTTTTCGTCAGCGATGTATGGATTGGTAACATCTTCCCTGTATTTTTGAGTCAGTTCTTTCTTCAGGACGGCAGGATTTTCTGCTTCTGCCAATTCTTTTCTATAGAGGATGGCGATGGCTCCGTCGGGACCCATCACGGCAATTTCGGCAGTTGGCCACGCGAAGCTGAAATCACCACCGATTCCTTTGCTGTTCATCACAATATATGCTCCGCCATATGCCTTACGCAGAATGATCGTGATTTTAGGCACAGAAGCAAATGTGTAAGCATAGAGAAGTTTTGCACCGTGTCGGATGATGCCGTCATGCTCCTGATCGGTTCCGGGCAAAAATCCGGGTACGTCTTCAAGTGTGATGATAGGGATGTTAAATGAGTCGCAGATATTAATGAAACGTGCACCTTTTACGGAGGAATCTATGTCGAGAGTTCCTGCCATCACTTTCGGCTGATTTGCCACAATGCCGACTACCTTGCCATCCATGCGTGCAAACGCAGTGATCATGTTTTCGGCATGATTCTTAGCAACTTCCATATATTCTCCATTGTCTACAATCAGTTCTATGATGTCTTTCACATTATATGGTTTGTCCGGATCTTCGGGGACAATGCTCCGCAAGCGTTCTTCCAATGCTTCGGTGGTATAGTCGCATTTCACAGCCGGCGGATTTTCCACATTATTTGATGGAAGATAAGACAACAACTTTTTCACTCCGAGTATTGTGTTCTCATCATCATTATATACGAAGTCTGCGATGCCGGACTTTGTTCCATGCACGGATGCTCCGCCCAGATCTTCGGTCGATACCGTTTCGTTCAGAACCTCTTTGACGACGTTCGGACCTGTCACAAACATATAGCTGGTGTCTGCTGTCATGAAAATGAAATCAGTGAGAGCCGGAGAATAGACCGCTCCACCGGCAGCAGGTCCCATGATTGCTGATATTTGCGGGATAACTCCTGACGATAATACATTTCTCTTAAAGATGTCGGCATAACCATTAAGTCCGGTTATTCCTTCCTGTATGCGGGCTCCTCCCGAATCTATAAGGCCAACTATTGGCGATCCGGTTTTGAGAGCCATATCTTGTATTTTTACAATCTTAGCTGCATGCATTGAACCGAGTGATCCGCCCAGAACATTAAAATCTTGTGAAAAAGCATATACTAACCGTCCGTTTACGTGACCGAAGCCTGTTACAACACCATCACCGAAAGCACTCACCGTTTTGCCGAATGATGCATTTGCCGGGGGTGTATAAGCATCTGTTTCTTCGAACGTGTTTTCGTCAAAAAGTAACAATATACGCTCTCTGGCGGTTAGTTTTCCTCGTTGATGTTGTTTTTTGATATAAGCATCATCATATTGTTTTCTCAAAAGTTCTTGACGAGCTATAAACTGCTCATACGATTTTTTCATATTATATGTATTTTAGGTACAGTAAAATATTTAACAATCTGTTTTTCGACTGTGATATTACATTACACAATTTGTTTTCAAAGGCAATCCACATGTCCATTCTGCCTGATTTATACAATTTGCCTAATGTAGAGGCTGCCTCTCATAAAACCAGCCATTTTAAAAAAATATGCATTCATAAAAATAATAGCATGATGTTTATATGAACAAATGCCCTCAATGAAAAGAACACATTGTCAACAGATTTCTTTAGCTTTATAATCATCCCGAAAGCTGCAGAATATAACAGTTCTGGCAGGTCTTCTGGCTCACTTCATCTTTGAAAGCCCTTCCCGTTTTTTGCAAAGCATTTATTCCAGTGGGCAAAGAATCGTATTCAAAGATTTTGCTGAAGTTCACAGCAGCGGGTCTGCCCGGGAATTACACCCGGTTCCCTTTTCACCATTCGTCAAGATTTTGACAAATGACACCAAAACCGGCGACAAAGATAGAAATTTTTCTTTATTATCAAACATTTAGATAGAAATATATGAGTAATCTATTGGTAGCTATGGAAAAACGTAAATCTATTGCAGACTCCGTGAAAAAAAAGAGTTTATTAGGATGTGGTTTTTTATAAAACGAATTGATTTTTTTGTAGTTTTTGTTTTTATGAAAAAACCCGATTGATTTTCTTCAACCGGGTTTTTGCTTGTGTCCAAATTTTTCTTAATCTATCCGATGATTTTTGTTGCTGTTTTTATTCAGCGAATAGTTTTTGAAGAACAAATAATAGAATAGATATAGAACAAGAAATACAACGCAAACAATAAGAATTGTGAGCCCCGATTTCCATATGATTGTCCAAGAAATAGGTTGAATTCCCCATACGGCAAGAACAGTGAGCGTTGCTCCCGTCAAAACGGTAATTGTGCATAGAATGCCTAAGAATGCTCTCATGACGTTTTTTATTAATTATTAAATTCGACTTATAATCTCTTTTGTGTTATCTGATTAACATTCATCCAGAAAGAAAATACTATTATCCAAAAGTAACTTTATTTTTTTAATTGAAGAGATGCAATGTTCAAAATTTTCGACAAAGGTGAAGTTGGCAGGGATTTCTTCGTCAAAGCTTTATAGTTTAATCTTGTGTATGCAAACCAGAAAATATTTGTCTGTGATCAATATCCGGTCTGTTTTGGACAAGTTGTGTATTGGCAAACTTTAAAAAAGCCAAATGTAAACTTAGGCGAGAAACAAAAAATATATTTACTTTGCATGGTTATCACATAATTATATTTAAAAGGCATAAAATTTATGGTACAGGAAGATGTTTTCAAGAAAATAGTATCTCATTGCAAAGAATACGGATTTGTGTTTCCGTCAAGTGAAATATATGACGGGTTGGGAGCTGTTTACGATTATGGGCAAATGGGTGTTGAACTGAAAAACAACATCAAGAAATATTGGTGGGACAGTATGGTGTTGCTCAACGAGAATGTTGTAGGCATAGACTCTGCTATCTTTATGCACCCAACCATTTGGAAAGCATCCGGGCATGTCGAGGCCTTTACTGATCCGTAGATTGATCATACAGATAGTAAAAAACGCTATAGGGCTGACGTTCTGATAGAGGATTATCTTGCCAAGATAGATGATAAGGTGAACAAGGAAGTGGAAAAAGCAGCAAAGAAATTCGGAGACAGTTTTGACGAAGCAATGTTTCGCCAGACCAATCCCCGTGTTCTGGAGCATCAGACAAAACGCGATCAAGTTCATACCAGATTTGCAAAAGCATTGAATGATAGCAATCTTGAAGAACTCCGTAACATTATAATCGATTGTGAAATTGTTTGCCCGATAAGCGGAACCCGCAATTGGACAGAGGTTCGTCAATTCAATCTGATGTTTGCGACGGAAATGGGTTCGACATCTGATGGTGCTATGAAAGTATATCTGCGTCCTGAAACCGCTCAAGGTATTTTTGTGAATTTTCTGAATGTGCAGAAAACAGGACGTATGAAAATTCCTTTCGGCATTGCCCAGATTGGTAAGGCTTTTCGTAACGAAATTGTTGCTCGTCAGTTTATTTTCCGTATGCGAGAATTTGAACAGATGGAGATGCAGTTTTTTGTGCGTCCGGGAGAAGAGTTGGATTGGTTTGCCAAATGGAAAGCTACTCGTATGATGTGGCACAAGAATCTTGGTTTCGGAGACAAAAAATATCGTTTTCACGATCATGATAAGTTGGCGCATTATGCCAATGCTGCAACAGATATTGAATTTGAGATGCCTTTTGGATTCAAAGAAGTGGAAGGCATACATTCCCGTACAGATTTTGACCTGAGCAGCCACGAAAAATATTCGGGAAAGAAAATGCAATATTTTGATCCGGAATTGAATAAATCTTACACGCCATATGTTATAGAAACATCTATTGGAGTGGACAGGATGTTCTTATCCATTTTGTCCGCATCATATTCAGAAGAAGATCTGGAAAATGGTGAGTCCCGTGTTGTTCTCAAGCTGCCTGCACCATTGGCTCCAATCAAACTGGGATTATTACCTTTGGTGAAAAAAGACGGATTGCCCGAAAAAGCCCGTGAAATTATGGACAATCTTAAATTTGATTTCAAATGTCAATATGATGAGAAAGACAGCATCGGCAAACGTTATCGCCGTCAGGATGCGATAGGCACACCCTATTGTGTTACGGTCGATCATCAGACTTTGGAAGATAATACGGTGACAATACGTTACCGTGATACGATGGAACAAAGCCGTGTAGCAATAGATCAGCTGGCAGGTATCATTGGAGACAAAGTGAGCATGAAAGGACTATTGAAAAGTTTATAATATCAACAACATTCTCTGAATGAGTGAATAAAGCAGGTGAAAATCTTAATTTTTATCTGCTTTATTTTGTTTTTAGCCAAAAGTATCTTTATTTTGTAAGTCGCGTCGTTGAAAAGCTGTTTCTCTTATTTTATCTTAGTATCTTATTGTTATGAATCCTTCCAAAAAGAAAATACTTGAAAAATCTTTTGCTCTGTTTTTGACGAGAAGTTATGATTCCGTATCGATGCGTGAAATACAGGATGCAACCCGGATTTCGCGGGGTGCGATATATCATCATTTCAAGAGTAAGGAAGAGATTTATGAACAAGCAGTCATAGAATATCTGCTGCCGATATTCTCCAGCTACACAATGATTCCCGAAGCAGAACGGAAGACACTTCAGGACACCATTTATGCTTCAGATAAATACCGGCAAAACCATATCAATTCACTCAAAGAAATTACAACTTCAAGTCTGAAACTTTCGGACTATAACTTTCTTAAATTCACATTTCAGGCAACGGAACATTCCAAAACTTTCAAAGAACAGGCATCCCTGATGTATGAAAAAGAATTTAATGGATGGAGAAATATTATTCAAACGGCAATGCGTACAGGAGAAATAAGACCTGACATAGATATTGAATTTGTGACACAGCAGTTTGTTATCTCTCCTTATGGATTGGGACTTTCCACAGCCTTTAACACTTTTGTACACACAAATGTGAACGATACCAGAACAATTTACCTGAAATTATACGGCTTGCTTAAGAAAACAGGTTATTTGTAACAAGCCGGACTTTTTTGTATCAAACTACACATATATTATTCATTCCGCAAATGATATTCACATTTTTTATAAAGCGATTCTAATTAAAAAGCTTATTTTTGCCACAATATTAAAACAATACAGAAGATTTTTACGATTAAAGGATGAAAGGCAAAGCGTATATTTATCTATTCCTGTTTATCACATTGGCCGTTGGCATGACATCGTGCTTTGATGATAATGCAACCACTATAGACACAGAATGGAAATTGTTGAATGAGCAAGCTTTTAACGATTTGCCTACAACAACATCTACTCCGGCTGGAGAATACCGAGTATTGAGTTCCCAGTCAAATAACGGATACGTAAAATGGAAACCAGACTCCGTGATCACCAAATCGGATGTTGATCCTATCCCGGCAGTCACATCTACTCAAAAACCTTTATTCACTGATACAGTTGTGGTTCGCTACGAAGGTTGGTATTTTGATAAAGATGGAACGAAAATCATTTTTGAATCGACAGAAAATCCATATTATGGAAGTACTACCAATCCAAACAAGATGAGCAAGACGTTCACCATAAATAATGCAAGTTATGTATGCGATGGTTGGGTAACACTGCTCACAAACATGACTGTGGGCGAAGAACGTGAGGTGTGGATTCCTTGGACACTTGGCTATGGTAGCAGTTCGTATACCAGTTCAGTAACCAGTCTGACCATTCCTGCTTATACGACTCTTCGTTACCGGATCAAACTTCTGGAAATAAAAAGTATGGCAGGATAATAGAGATTGCCGACTTTTTTGAAAATATAAAACGCTATCAGGATTTCCCGATAGCGTTCATTTTTTTTCTTGGATTTGAAATTCTAGAATTTCTTATTTAGTATTCTCACAGCATTTAATATGGCGAGCAATGCTACACCAACATCGGCAAACACGGCTTCCCACATTGTAGCTATTCCCATAGCACCCAGTAACAGAACCAGCAGTTTGATCGAAAATGCCAGAATTATATTTTGAATCACGATTTGCCTTGTGGCCTTAGATATTTTTATGGCAACGGCTATTCTTGATGGCTGATCGGTCTGAATTATGACATCGGCAATTTCTATGGCAGCATCGCTGCCCATTCCTCCCATGGCAATGCCGACATCGCTCAACGCAAGCGAGGGTGCATCATTGATGCCGTCACCCACAAATGCGACAACATTATTTTTGTCGGCTTTCAGCTTTTCAATATATTCCACTTTGTCTTCAGGCAGTAAATTACCGGAAACATCATCAATCCCGAGTTCTCCTGCAATTTTGTCGGCAATCGATTGTTTGTCTCCACTGAGCATCACTATTTTCTTTATACCTTGTGAATGTAGTTCTTCGATGGCTATTTTAGCATCATCTTTTATTTCATCTGCAATGGTGATGTATCCGCTATATACATTGTCGATGGCTACTACGACAATCGTTTCCACAATGGAATCTATCTTCTTATCATAGACCACACCTTGCTTTTGCATCAGTTTAGTATTACCTGCCAAAACTCGTTTTCCGTCAATCGTGCCGCAAAGCCCATGTCCGGAAATTTCTTCCACATTTGATGCCGGATAGGCAATATGAGATCCTTTGCTGTATTCTGTTATTGCTTTTGCTATCGGATGAGTCGAGTTGCTTTCCAGAGCAGCTACGGTGTTTATAAATACCTGTTTATCCATATTGGGTGAAGATATTTCCTGCACCTGAAAAACACCTTGTGTGAGAGTCCCTGTTTTATCCATGACCACCGTATTTACTTTTGTCATTATCTCCAGATAATTGGCTCCTTTGAATAATATTCCGTATCGTGATGCAGCACCAATACCACCAAAATAACCGAGAGGAATAGAAATGACCAATGCGCATGGACAGGATATTACCAGAAAGACCAATGCTCTGTAGAGCCATATTTTGAAAACATAGTCGGAAACAAAAAGCAAAGGAAGAACAGTTATTGCTAATGCTAGGAGAAATACAATAGGTGTATATATTTTGGCAAATTTGCGGATCAATAGCTCTGTTTTTGCTTTACGTGTGGATGCGTTCTGAACCAGATCCAATATTTTTGCCAGAGAACTGTCAGAATACAGTTTTTCTACTTTTATTTCAATCACGTTATCCAGATTCAGCATCCCGGCCAGAACAGGTTCATCTTGTTTTATGCTTTTAGGCTTGCTTTCACCCGTCAGAGCCGATGTGTTAAAACTGCTTTTTGCCGACAGTAAAACACCATCCAAAGGAACTTTTTCGCCGGCTTTTACCTGTATCGTTTCACCAATTTCCACGCTCTCTGGCGCTACGTTCTGATATGTTCCATTTCTAAGCACAGAAGCAGAGTCTGGTCGGATATCCAGAAGTGCTTTTATGTTGTTCTTTGCCTTATTGACGGCCGAATCCTGAAATAATTCTCCCACGGCATAAAAAAGCATCACAGCTACACCTTCGGGATATTCGCCTATGGCAAAAGCTCCGAGTGTTGCAATACCCATTAATGAAAACTCATTGAAGAAGTCTTTTTGTAGCATCAATTCAAAAGCATCTTTCAAAACCGGAAAACCGACTGGGATGTATGCAATGATGTACCATGCCAGACGCACATAGCCTGTAAAGAAACTGTTGCTGATGAAATAATCGAAAGAGAGTCCTATGAGTAATAATACAAAACTGAGCACTGCGGGAATGTAGACCTTTTTGGAGGAGTTTAGTTCATTATCGTGCTCTGTTTTCTGTTCGTGGTTGCTACAACTACAGTGTGCGCAACAGCCTGCTGTATGTTCATTAGAATGTGCCATTACTATATAATATTTGTTGTTTTATTATTTAACTAATTAATGGCAAAGGTATAATATATTTGATGCAACTAAGTTGCAAATTTTGAACATTGGTCGCAAAGCCCTTTCAATACGAAATTGATACTTTCGAGTTCAAAATTTGGAGGCAACTGAACTTTGGGTATAGAAATATTCTCAAGGCAATGTGTTGTTTTGCATCTGTTGCAATAAAAATGAGCATGCAGATCTTTTAGAGAGCAAGAGCAGTCTGGATTGCAAACCGAATATTTAATGGAGCCGGAGCCGTCATCGATGCTATGAATAAGTAATTTTTCATGAAACAAAGCAATGGTTCTTGACAATGTCGATTTATCAACAGTGTCAAGAACATTTTCCATATCGGCCAGACTAAAAGCTTGTGGATAGTCCAGCATTGCTTTAAAAACCAACAGTCTCACTGATGTTGGTTTTATACCTCTTTCTTCGAGTCTTTGTTCAAATATTGCATTCATGTCATTTAGATAAGAATGATTCTAAATAACAAAGTTACCAATCATATACGATATATAGAAAACAAAAAAACTTTTTTTAATGAAAATAACCATTTGAAAATTACTATTCACACTTAAAAAATGATTGCACCCATAATCCGGGGGATAAAATAAACGATGAGCCCGGCAATGACTATATATCCCAGAGCAAAAGGAAGTGCTTTTTTCATAATTTCGCCCTCCTGTCCTTGTTGTCCGCAAGCAGAAGTGGCAACAGCAATGCTCTGTGGAGATATGATCTTGCCGCCTGTTGCACCTGTTGTGTTGGCTGCAGCCAACCAACTTGGATCAACCCCGATCTGGTGCGCAACTGACGATTGCAATTTTCCGAATAGAATGTTCGATGATGTGTCACTCCCTGTGAGGAATGTGCCCAGACATCCTATGGCCGGAGCAAACAGTGGATATAACGATCCGGTGGCTAAGGCTAGTGCTGTGCCCAAAACGGTTATCATGCCCGAAAAATCCATCACGGAAGATAAAGCAATGAGGCAACTAACCGTGATGATCGTTTTCTTTTGCAATTTGAACACTTTCCACAATAGTTTAAACAAATCTCCAATTCGGGCACCTTGTATGAGTCCGCCGATGATAGAACCCACAAATAATAAAACTCCGGCATCGATGAGTGATGCTTTTACTATTCTTGCTTTTACTAATCCTGATGTGACATCAAAAATATCAAATGATAATTTAGCTGTGAGAATAGGTTCTAAAATATTTTTTATAGGTAAAAGAGGACTGGTGAGAACCACTAAAAATAATATGATGGCATATACGCTCCATGCGTTGAGAATCTCCCGTGTGGAGCGTTTGGGGAATTTCGATTTGAGTTCCTTGTCTTCTTTTGTTCTTGTTAGTTTTGCATAAATGATTATGGTAACAATAGATGCCAAACTACCCACAATGGCAGGAGTTTCGGCTCCCATATATATGGCTGCGATGTATTGAGTTGCCAAAGATACACCACCAACAACCGCACTCATAAGGATATGTTTCGGGATCGATTTCACCCGAGGGTCTGTCATAAATACCAAGACAAAAGGTATGAGAAACATCAAAGGAGACAATTGTAATACAACATGTGAACTCAAGGTTTGTATGTCGGATATTCCGGCTTGTTCAGACAGCACTTTTACGGGTGTTCCCACGGCACCGAATGCCGTAGCAACACTGTTGGCAATGAGGCTTGTGACTGCCGAAAACAATGGTGTGAATCCCAAACTTATCAATATTGCTGCAGGAATAGCCACCGCTGTGCCAAATCCGGCCATGCCCTCCAATAAACTACCGAATCCCCATGTGAGAAGCAAAACTTGCACACATTTGTCGGATGAGATTGACGAAAACTGTTCTTTCAGAATCTCCATTTTTCCGGTATGTACCAATACATTGTAGCTGAAAATAGCCATAATGATAATGATCAAGATTGGGAAAATAGCTTTGAGTACGCCATAAATAACAGCTAGTCCTGTATCGCTCATTTGAAATCCGAAACCAAAAATGGCAATAAGGATTGCCACGAAAAGTGTCAATAAAGCGCTTTTGTCTCCGGCCATTTTAAGAAAGCCCATCAGGACAATGTGCAAAACGACAGGAATGGCTGCAAAAATGATGTGTAGCCAAGATGTGTCGACTGTTCCTGCCAATGCAGGAGTTTGCAGTGCGATGATAAATAAGTTGTTCATGTGAAGCATTTTATAAATTACAATCCCTTTTCATTAAAATCAATGTTGCAAAGTATAAATTTTTTGTGATAAAATCATGCCATCCTTCTATGTTAGATTGCATTAAATATTGTTTTATTACAAGTTTTCTTTTTTCTATTTTTTCATATAGATTCCGGCTAAGATTCAAAAACATATAATTTTCTTTATCTTTGGCATATGTTACACCGTTTTATGACACATAAACTACGTATTATCAGGTATATATTGTCAATTTGTTTTATTTGCTGCTTTAGTATTAAGATTTCTTCCCAGACTGTTGATGCGGATACAATCTCTAAGAATAAAAAAAACGTTGATCTGGACGAAGTGATCATAGAACAAGATGCCCGAAAGAAAATGTCCGGAACTCTTTCAGGAAAAGTGATCCTGAATGTTGAGGCTGTGAAATCAATGCCGGCCATAATGGGCAATGTTGATGTTTTGAAAATGCTGGAACTCACACCCGGGGTGCAGACATCCGGAGACGGAAATACAAACCTTTATGTGAGAGGTGGAGATCCGGGACAAAATCTATTGTTGTATGGCGGAAACACAATCTATACACCGGGGCATATTCTCTCTTTTTTTCCGTTGTTCAATATCAATCATCTGTCGTCCGTAGAACTTTTGAAAAGTGGAGTCGATGCCCAATACGGCGGATTTCTGAGTTCAACGGTTGCGGTCAGAAGTAAAACCTCTTTGCCTTCCAAAACAAATTTAAAAGGAGATGTCGGCATTTTGTCCTCGCAGGCAACCTTAGAATTGGTGCTGAACAACAGTTGGGGTGCATACATATCGGGGCGCAAGACGTATCTGGAATTGCTTCTCAAACCTCTATTGGGTGCTACCATAAACAATAATGCAGAGAATGACCTCAACAATATGAAATATGACTTTTATGACTCCAATGTGACGTTAATAGGTCAGATTTCTGCGAAAAATAAATTGATCGTGGACGCTTTTCTTGGAACTGACAAACTGGATATAACGGAAGAAGAGATAGCGATAGATGGTTTTCTGCAATGGAGCAATTTGTCACTATCGGCCAAACTGGAGACTTCTATCAATGACCGGATTGCTTTTGAGCAGAGTATACTTTATAGTGCTTTTGATAATCAGCTGGAAACCAGTCAGTCTTCAATTTCTATTCATTTAAAATCAACGATCAAAGATGTAGGGTATAAAAACAGGCTGATGTATAAGTTTAAGGGAATTCCAATGGAAAGTGGTATGAGTTACATTTATCACGATCTATTGCCCCAAAAGATGAAAATGATCAATGCTAGTATAACTTATGAAAATGAAGCAATAAAAAAAAGCAGAGCTCATGATTGGGGCATATTCACATCGGCAGTGCTGAAAATGAATTCAAAGCTTGTATTAGAGCCCGGACTACGCTATAATATTTTCAGTTCTTCAGTAGGAAGCACAGGAAAACCGAAAACGTTTCACAGTATCGATCTTCGTTTTTTGGGACGATACCAATTAAGCGAAGATCAATTCCTTCGGGGGTCATACAGTCACAATAATCAATATATAAATAAGTTGACACCATCAAGTTTGGGTCTACCGACCGATTTTTGGGTTTCGGCATCAAATGATGTCTTACCACAATATGGGGATGAACTTTCGGCCGGATATTATCGGTCTTTTCTGAACGGAGATTATGAGCTATCGTCCGATATTTACTATAGGCAGATGAAAAATGCGACTGAATTTAACCAGAGTTTTCTCGCGAACGAAGATACCCCTTATTCTGATAAAATATACTATGGCAGAGGCAAAGCATATGGTATTGAATTGATATTGAAGAAGAATAGTGGCCGTCTCACAGGATGGTTCAGTTATAGCTTAGGAAAAGCAGACCGGAAGTTTGACGATATCAATCATGGAAAAACATTCCCGGCAAGATTTGACCGCACACACGATTTATCTATCGTGAGTTCTTATCACATCAGTCATAAATGGGATGTATCGCTTGTGTATAAATATGCAACGGGTAATGCCTACACTCAGCCTTCGTCGTGGTATTTTGTCAATGGCATGCCAGTGAAAGATTATGATAAATATAACGGATCACGTATGCCGGATTATAACAGAACAGACATAAATGTGAATTATTGGTTCAGAAAAAATAACGGTCTCAATTTTTCGATATATAATATATTTGCAGTGAACAATCCGGTCTATACATTTTTGTTGGTGAGAAAAGATAAATATTCAGATAAGATCATTGTGAACATAAAAAACAAAAAATTATTCACGATGGTACCTTCAATCAGTTGGAAATTTAATTTTTAAAAAAAAGATGAACTGGATGAAATACTTGTATTTTGTACTTTTGTTACCTGCATTTTTGCTTTTGGCGTGTGATAAGGAAGCGTCAGTAGAATTTGGAACGTATGAACCTAAGATTGTGGTGGAAGGCAGTATCGAAAATGGTCGATATGCCTCTGTACTCCTTTCGGAATCGGCTTCAATGAATGGACCTAAAGATACGGCCAGCCTGCTGAATCAGGTGATAAGGTCGGCTAAAGTGACCGTTTCGGATGGCGAAAATTCAGAAATACTAATCCTGACGGTGAATAAAAGTAAAATACCTCCTTATGAATATGCAGGTACTCAAATACGAGGCGAAGCCGGAAAAACATATTATCTGACAATTGAATGCCGAGGCAAAACGATTACAGCTCAAACCTATATTCCCAAACCCGTTCCTCTCGAAAATATAAGTTTCCGGAAAGAAGCAGGCAAAGATAGTATAGGTTACATTTATATAAATTTCAGGAATACGTCGGATGATTACTATCGCGTGTCGACGCAGGATATGTCAACCCAAACATCACTCGTTCCTTGTTTATATGGAAATATGGATAATAAATTCTATCCCAAAGATGAGCTTATCTCTATCCAAATAAACAAAGGACCAACTATTTTCCCTTACACAGATTTCAGAACCTATTTTATGACAGGTTCTATGATGAGAATAAAATTTAGCACACAACCTAAGGCTGCATACGATTTTTGGAACAGCTATCAGAATGAAGTCCTGAATGCTCAGAATCCAATATTTCCGGCAAACGAAAATCTTAAATCAAATATTAATGGTGGGATTGGTATTTGGAGCGGATATGGAAGTTACACCTATTATAAAATATTGGAATAAAGTCAATTATATGAAATAAAGATAAACCTGATCAAACGGGAAATTAAACTTTTTTCACAAAGGAATTGTTAAATTGGAAAATATACCTATCTTTGCCCCAAATTAAAGAGACAGACTTAATACACTAACTAACCATAATTCTTATTTTATGAAGAAATTTTTTTTAACATTTGCAACCGTTGCATTTTTTCTTTCTCCATTTTTTACTTCTTGTTCAGACAAAGATGACAATGAAGTAATTGATCCGGCGAAATATCCTTATTCGTCACTCACTCCTGAGCAACAAAAAACAAAACTTGGTGATGATGCTAACGCTTTCATATCTAAAATAGATGCCCTGAGCAGCTCTAAGGCAATAGAACTTTTGAGAACATTTAACGCTTTAACTGAAATCGACCAACCACAAGGTTTTCCTGAAGGTGGAAGTAGTGCGATCATCAAAGTTCAGGATTTTTATGGTAAATATACTTGGAATAAAACAACAAATAAATGGGATAAGACGGCTTCGTCAGACAAACTTGTATTTGTATTGCCGGCAACGCGCACTGGCACAACAAATAATGGACAAATTGAAATTACGGGTATCGCATCCAATGTGAAAACTGACGACGGCTATCAGATACCACAACAGTTAGATGCCATACTTAATGTAGATAATGTTCAGGTGGGTAGTATCCATATTAAGGCTACAGAAGTGAGCGATATTGCAGCTCCCAGAACTGCCGAAGTGAAATATGTAATTGATGATTATACATTGGCGGTGAATGCAACAAAAAGTTCTACTTCAAAGAATGTTTCCACATTTAAATTGATGAAAGGCTCGGAAATTCTCTTAGACGGAAGTGCAAATCTGGTGGCTAACTTAGACCAGATCATTCAAGATGAAGATAATGTATCGAGCATTGGTGATGGTGACGTTGCTGTCAGAATCACGAACAACTTGGAGTTGAAAGGATCTGTTGATTTTAAAAATATTATTTCAAAGCAATCCGAAATTGAAGATAAATACGATGCTCTCGAATATTACGATGAAGTAAACCATACATATGTTTATCTGACTGATGCACAGGAAAAAGAAAGAGCAGAAGAATTGGCTGCTGTTGTAAATCAATATTCAAATGTTATTTTAGCTTCCAGAGCCGACCAGACAAAAATTGCAACTGTGAAGATGAGAGCAAAAAAATATGAAGATACATATACATACTGGAATGGTAGTCAGAACGTAACATATACTGATGTCTATTATGAGCAAGTTCCCGTACTTTTCTTCAATGATAGCACAAGTGTTGATGCAGAGGTTTATTTCAGCGCAGGATTCAACACTGTACTTAATTCTTGGAACAGCTTTGTATCAAAATTTGGATTTTAATGTAAACTGTATCCATAAACAAACAAAAAAGAGCAATCTGATGATTGCTCTTTTTTGTTAATTCATTGTGTGATTATAGCTTTAGTTCACCCGTGAAATTTTGCTTCCATTATAGAACCCAATGATGTTTTCAGCCACTTCGTGCTGGGGTGCTAAACGATCTTCTAGTGTTTGAGTCCCCGCATGAGGCGAAAGAACAGTGCTTTCGGTCAATTTTAGTAACTCAGGATGAATTTTTGGTTCATGTTCGTACACATCCAATCCGGCAGCCCATATATCCCCATTTTTCAAGGCAGAGACTAGAGCATCTTCATCTACCAATGCGCCACGGGCAGTATTGATCAATGCGGCTGTTTTTTTCATTTTTTTGAACTCGTCAGTCGAGATCAGGTGGAATGTTTCTGCGGTTGCCGGCGCATTCAATGACAAGAAATCAGATTGAGCTAATAATTCATCAAAACTGACATAAGTTGCATTGTATTTTTCTTCTACAGAGGTTTCTAACCGTGTTCTGTTGTGGTAGATGATATTCATACCAAAGGCTATAGCCCTGCGTGCGACAGATTGCCCGATGCGTCCCATTCCGAATATACCAAGCGTCTTACCTCTTAGAGAGAGACCCACGTTGTCATACAAACCCCAACCGATACCTTCAGGTTGACGCACCTGATAATTATAATATCCAATCCGACGCGCAGTGGAAATAATGAGACCGAAACATAGTTCTGCTGTTGGTTCTTGTACAGAATAAGGCGTATTGGTGACCACAATATTTTTTGAAGCGGCATACGCTGTATCAATCGTGTTGTATCCAACGCCAAAATTGGCTATCAATTCCAGTTTTGGAGCTCTGTCTATTATATCCTTGTCTGTCATGAACGTGAAGTTAGGAACCAAAACATTCACATCTCCAATCAGTTTTATGACTTCTTCTTTTGTGAAAATAGATCTTTCGGGATATATCATTTCATATTTTCCTTCAAGAGCAGTGAATCCCTCTCTCTTGAAATTATGAGAAAACAATATTTTCTTTTTCATACGTGGTATATTGAGTTAGAAAGGCAGGTCGTCCGCTCCATCACTCGTGAACTCAACAGGTGGTGCAGGCATCTGATTTTGAGCAGGAAAAGGAGCTGAGGCATTTTGTCCGCCGGGAGCAGCTAAATCGACCTTCCATGCTTTGACATCTGTGTACCAGCGTCCGTTATATTCGCGACTTTCTACATCGAACGATATGTCTAGAACGTTTCCAATTTGTAATGCGCCTTCACTGGCTTTATCTCCCCAAATAGAGATACATATTTTTTTCGGATATTGTCCGTCAGTTTCTACAATGATATCTTGTTTCTTCCATTCCCCATTTTTTCCTGTTCCTGTTTGTAGGGGAAGCATCTGTATCAGTCTTGCTGTTAATTGCATAAATTAAGTTTTATAATGAAAATAAGTTTTCCCAAAGGTACGAAAATCTACTCTTTTTGTTCTTTATCTTTCGGATTTTCGACAACTTCTTCTGCTGTATTCTCTATAAATTGTTGATAGTATGAAAGAAGAAGTGTTGTAAGAGGTATAGCTATGATCATGCCAACGATGCCTAGCAGAGATCCCCAGATGGACAGCGAAAGTAGTATGATTGCAGGGTTTAGCCCCATTGCTTTTCCCATGATCCGTGGCACCAAGATCAAATCTATTATACATTGTATGGCAAGGTAGATGAGGAGGATCAACCCCATCAAAGCCCAAAAGCTTTGTCCTGTTTGAGAAACCTTCAGCCAGCAAAGCAATGCTGCCGGAAGAATGCTCAGTGTGTGCATGTATGGAACCATATGCAGTATGGCGATTAAGACCCCCATTAATATAGCTAATGGCAATCCTATGATCTGGAAGCTTATAGCAAACAATGTGCCTACAATGATGCAGATCAGAGCTTGATGTCGGAAATAAGTATTCATGCTTCGTTCCACATCGATGGTTATTCTTTCTACAAATGGTCTGTATTTATAAGGTACAAGATTTTTCCACAAAAGATTGATTCTGTCATAATCCATTAAAATAAAGATTAGATAAAGTAAAATGATAAATATGACAGTGAATCCTAAGATGAACGAGATGCTGCCTGAGACCACTCCTTGCAATGCGGGAATCAGGTATTTCAATGTGTCTTGTGCATGTTGTCTCGATAGGGCTTCACGCAAGGCTTTGAAGTCGATATGTTCTTCCAGAAAATCAGATATACTGAGTGGCAATCCATCAACGTTGAGAGATCTTAAGTCATAAGTAGCGATGAGATGATTGATCTGAGATATTTCTGTTTCGACCATTGGAGCTATTAGCATAATAACGCCGGTGAGTATTCCTATAACGAATATGAAAGTGAGTGTTACGGCTGCAAATCGGTTTTTTATTTTCAATTTATATTGAAAAAAACGTACCAATGGATTAAGTAAGTAGGCGATGAGCCATGCCACCAAGAAGGGAAGCAGTGCATCACTTAGCTTATATATCATGTATATTGAGAATGCAGTAAGCAAGATGCTGATAACGAGTCGAACAACCCGATCAAAAGTGAACGGTTTGTCATAGCTGTATCCCATAACTTTCTTTTTTCTTTCTATTTTTACTTTTATCTTTACAAAGATATTTGATTTTTCATTATTTCGTGATTATTTATTCAATGAATATGAGGTACTTTTTGACTATAATTATGATTTCGTTATCAACGGCAGTCTTTTCTCAACAGAAGAATAATGCAATTGATACTTTTATAAAAACAAAAGGCCTTGAAAACTCGTCAATAGGTATTTGTGTAAAAGATGAGTCGAATAAAATCCTGTATGAGTACAATCGTTCTAAATCTTTTACTCCGGCTTCTATCCTGAAAATTTTGACAACAGCTACGGCACTTGAAACCTTTGGCCCGGAATATAGGTTCAAAACAGAGTTATTTGTTGATACGGTCACACAAAACACTCTTGTCATCAGAGGTTATGGCGATCCCACTCTTGGTAGCGAATATATGAAAAAAGGAGTAACCGACTTCTTGTCTGCTTGGTTGTCCGCAATCAAAAAAAATCTGCAACAGCCGATAAACATAATTGTTGACGACAGTCGTTTCGGATATGATGGGGTTTCGCGTAAGTGGATGCGGGAAGATATGGGTAATTACTATGCGGCAGGTAGCTATGGTATAAGCATTTTTGATAATTTATATAGACTGTCATTCAATACTAATGGTGTAGATTCATTGTCCGAACCCTTAATTGTGACAACACTACCCGAAATGCGAAACATCAGATTCACCAACAACCTGACGGTTAATGATAGGGGCGAAGATAATGGCTACATTGTAGGTGAGCCTTTTTCTAATGACAGGCTTCTGATTGGAAATATTCCGAATGGTCGGGCAGCATTCAGTATAAAAGGAGATATTCCTGATCCCGGTCTGTATCTGGGACAAACTCTCAGCCAATATTTAACCGATAACGGTATTGAGATAAAATCAGTACAGACTGTCCGGACATTATACTCTGGATGGGATAAATTTTTGAAACAAAAATTAATCTATACAGAACTATCTCCTCCGCTACAAGATGTTGTGCGTGTGGTGAACGAACGGAGTAACAACCACTATGCCGAGCATTTGATCCGTCAGATCGGGATGCATGACAAAGAAAGTGACGATCAAAATGCTCTATCTGATGGCATTGAGGACGTGAAAACTTATTGGCAGCAAAAGGGTTTGGATTCGCAGGCTTTGTTTATGTATGATGGTTGTGGATTGGCTCCTTCGAATGCCGTCAGTCCGGAATTTATGTGTGACGTTTTATTCTATATGCAGAATAAAAGCACAAATTCGGCAGCTTTCATGGCATCATTGCCCAAAGCAGGGATAGAAGGCACAGTTGTTAATTTTATGAAAGGCACGCGTCTCGATGGAAAATTGTTGTTGAAGAGCGGCAGCATAGCCAATGTGCAATGCTATGCAGGATATTACGTTGTGAAAGACAAAAAATATAGTTTTGTGGTGATGGTAAATAATTTTAACGGAGAGCGTAGGAGTGTGGTCAAGGCAATAGAGAAATTGTTTCTTACCATATTCTGATTATTGAAATTTCCCAATTATTTTAATGATTGTCTTCTATTGATAGAATTTTAAATTGAAAAAAACAGTGAAAATTCTTGTGAAATAACCCGTTGTTTGATATTGAAACCTCCAAATAAATATCATTGACATTTGAGGGTTTGTTGTTAAATAGACAGATAGATAATAGATCATTGGCATAAGAAGCCGATCAGTTTAAGATTATTTTAAAAAATAAGATAAGGCTATAAATGATATCTGCCGATTCGAGCTTCCCGAGCCGGATCGAAATGTTAAATATCAAAACCGGTTTATTTTTTTTGTGTATCGACAGTTTTTATTCAATATTATTATCTTACTTTTACAGAATACTATTTAGCTAGGAATATCAAAAATAAATGGACGAACTAATTTTTTGTAGGAACAAAGAATCAGAGAAAGATGCTTCTTTTCAGAAAATAATATTAGATGAAGGAAGTGATTGGAACATATACGCCAATGACAGTAAGATTATTTTTATAGAAGATGGTACCTTGTCGTTCTCCTTTGGTGAGTTTCAAAACAATGTTATACATGGAGGATACATTTTCCTTTTGCCGGCAAATTACTATTTCTCTTCATTGGCATTAAAGAAATGCACTATCACAGTGCTTAAAATGAATGTAGATGTAGTTTTTTGTGATTGTTTCGCTACGCAGGCACTAATCAACGAAGACTCTAAGATTGATAAATCTGTAATTAAATATCTGCCAACCAATCCTGTTATCACACATTTTCTTGAAAGTATTTCCTTGTATATAGATGATGGTATAAGATGTCCGTCTCTTTCCGAGATAAAAATTAAAGAACTATTCTTTCTGCTGATGAGGTATTATTCGCGAGCCGATCTGTATCATTTCTTCTTCTTACATTTAACATCTGATATGAGTTTTTCAGATGCTGTTCTTAAAAATTTTAACACGGTGAGAAATGTGAAAGAGTTTGCCGATGCTTTGAATTATAGTATCTCTGGTTTCCAGAAACATTTTAAGAAAGTATTTGGAATTTCTCCTTATAAATGGCTGTTAGAACAAAGATCGAGAAGCATTTTGCATGATATCGTGAAAAAGAAAGCCTCTTTCAAAGAAATCAGCGATAAATATAATTTCAGTTCCATTTCTCACTTCTACGTATTTTGCCATAAGCAATTCGGGATGACACCCAGTGAAGTTCAAAAGGGAAATTTTACTATCCGGCAAGAGAAAAAGGCTGAATAGAGAACAACCTACCTGGATAGGTAATGAAAATAACGTATCTCTCTGCCAAAGAAACATATTTGGGTGGAACATGATCCGTTAGAGATATAATTATTTCGTCAAACTTTAAATCTGCTTTGTTTCGGGCATGTATTTTGCATACAAAATAACCGCCACCAATACAATTAACATTGCTGTTGCATATAACATGCCGGGACTATAAAAATAGATGGCAGCCGCACCTAGCGGGATGAGCATATTATTTGCCGATTGCAAACTTTGATTCACGCCCTGCAATTTTCCCTGCTTGCTTTCGTCGACCGATTTTGATAATCTTCCGGTATATGTTGGGTCAAACAGCCCCTCTCCGGTAATTATAAATACGATGGCAAATGGGATAATTCCGATTGAATGTACATATACGCTTGCAAAAATTAACCCTAGACCAATAGCCAAACTGACCAAACCAATTGTGCCAATAGTTTTTTCGCTAAAATGCTTCAGTAACCAAGGCAATATCAAAGCTCTCGAAATGATTTCGCAAATACCAACAAGTGTTAACATGCTACCAATAAATGCTGGCCCCCATTGGTAAATATCTTTCAGAAAAAGGGTGAAATTAAATTGGAAAATACCCAATCCAGCATAAAAAAATATTCCTACGACGAGCAGTAGTTTAACTGATTTTAGGTTGAATATATCCTTAAAATGTGAAAAGGTATTGAGACTGTCAACGGTCAATTGTTTAGTCCTTTTTTCGGAAACCAGAGATTCAGGCAATAAAAAGTAGACCGCCACAGCAGATAGTAATATTAATCCGGCAGTAACAAAAAAAGGTAAAGAGAGTGATACATTTCCCAACAGGCCACCCAATGCTGGACCTCCTATTTTTCCTATTCCCATGATAGCACCGATGTAACCGAACCACTTAGTTCTTTCTTCGGGTTTGGTGCTGTCAGACACATAGGCAAACAATATACTGATATTTCCGGCAGTGAGTCCGTCGATAATACGTCCTAAGAAAAGCAACCAAAGCGCACCAGCTATTCCAAACAGGACATAACCGACGACAGAGCCCAACAAACTGATGATTAGGATGCTCTTTCGTCCATATCTGTCGCTTAGTGCTCCAAAAACAGGTGCTGCAAAAAATGTGCAGGCTGCAAATACGGACATCAGGGTGCTCATGCCGATAACAACCTGCTGGGAAGGAAGATATTTACCCACCATAAAAGGCAGGAGAGGCAATACAACGGATAGCCCGATGGAATTCAGTAATACGATCCCTACAATAATCCATAGTCTGATATTTGTTTTCATCTTTATTTTTTCATTATCTTATACATTCATTTCTCTTGGTTGAGTTTCCGAAGAACGGCTTCGGCAATTATCGGTGCAACCAATTCATCTGCAAAATTATTGCATCATTATAGAATAAAATAACTATATTTGATATAAAAATAGTCGTAAAAGATTTATTGTATGGAAGAAGAAAAACAACCAACTGTGCCGAATATTCTGATAAAATTAGCCCATTTATTAGGGACAGAAATAAGAAATAGAAGATTAGAAATTCCGGATAAATTTGGCACAGGTTATTGTTCAGGATTCATCTTTAATGAGCATATCCGAATGATTATCAGTAATTATGAATTAAAAGAAGATGTAGTTGTTAAAAATCCGGAAACCAATACCTCCAAGAGAGTGATCTTCTTTAAGTTTCAAAATATCTTTCCAAGAGAAGAGACTGCTTTCAAAGGCAAATCCTTAATGGAAATTCCATCAGTGTTGATTGCTACTAGTCGGATCAACACTGATGATGTAATTTCTATCCACACAAATACGGCGACTATCAATATAGAAGTAGATGCGGACTATTTGGGTGGATTGTTTGATCAGTCTGAAAATTCACCGGTTTTGCAAAGCCTGTTGCAGAATACACAACCCCTACTATTTGAACAGATAGTTTATCCTTCCTTACAGAAAGTAGTAGATGAAATTGTGACCGAACAGATTGGTAGGAATTTTGAATTGTTTTTTTTAAGAATAAAGGCAGAAGAGCTGATTTGCAGGCTTTTGATAGAATTGGAAAAACGGAGTGAAAAACGTCTTTATGCTTTGAGTGTCTATGATATAAAAACTGTTTATAAAATAAAAGAGCAGATGCTCGATCATCTGGGAACTCCCCCTGTCATTAAAGAACTGGCGGCCTATGCTAATATGAGTCCGTCTAAATTGAAACTTTTGTTCAAGCAAATCTTTGGCAACAGTATATTTCGTTATTATCAGGAATTCAGGATTAAAGAAGCTGCCCGTTTGCTGAAAGAAGAAAAACTATCTGTTTCGGAAGTGGGTTATGAAATGGGCTTTACTAATTTGAGCCATTTTTCAAGAGTATTTAAAGAACACATCGGGGTGAAACCAAAGCAATATACCCGATATTAAATTATACTGTGTATCTGGAATGAAACTTATATTTTATTTTCGTTTTTTCGAAATACTTTCGGAGTAGCCTGCTCACTCTTCTTGAAGAATTTAATAAAATGTGACGGATCTTCGAACCCTAAGCAATAAGCGATCTCATTGATCGTCCAGTTGGTATGTTTCAGCAAGGCTCTTGCTTCCAAGGTGATTCTCTCTGAGATCAATAGCTTTGTTGTTTTCCCGGTGACTTCTTTCAGTACCTTATTCAGGTGATTGACATGAATATTTAGTTGCTGTGCATAGTCACTCGGAGAATGAAGGCGGATACTTTGCATAGTCGATTCTATCGGAAACTGCCTTTCCAATAGTTCGAGAAATAGAGATGTGATTCTATCAGAAGCGTGAGATTCTCTGTATCCAACAGGCTGCATTATAGCAGGACGCATTTTCAAAGCGGTGTGGATAAGTTCTGTTACCAAATTCCGAAGAACATCATATTTATAGATATAATCGGAACTAATTTCCGTGAACATTTTATCATAGATTATCTGCACCTGTCTGAACTCTTCATCACTCAGATCTAATATGGGTATTCCATGAGGCTGAAACAAAGGATAGGCTTTAAAATCGCCATATCCTTTGAAGAAGTCTTCCGTAAAAACACAAAATGCACCTGTCTTGTCCAGACTCAGAGGTTCCCAGTTGTAAGGAACCTGTGGATTTGCAAACAGAAGCATGTTATTTTCTACAACCAACGTTTTGTCGGCATAGTGAACTGTATTGCTGCCGGATATCAGGCTTATTTTATAGTAATCTTTACGGCTGTATGGGATTGTATGATCGGGTTGTATGTAATCATCCAGAGAAAAGACATTGAACTGGCCTATCTTCCCGATAATCTCACTTGGTAAGATTCCTAATTTAGTGCGATAAAAGTTCGCCAATGACAGTGCCTTTTCCATAATGATACAAATTTAAATATTCTCTTCCTTTTCAAATGTTTTGACCTCCGGAAACCTCAATCCGTTGGGCATTTACCCATCGTGCATCATCGGTACATAAAAATGCAACTACTCCGCCAATATCTTCCGGCAAACCGACTCTTCCTAATGGAATTGTATCGGCAATTATTTTATTGACCTGTTCGTTATCTCTGACAACACCTCCTCCAAAATCAGTGGCTATAGCACCCGGAGCAACAACATTTGAGCGAATACCTCTTGCTCCAAGTTCTTTTGCCTGATATCTTGTTAATACTTCAATAGCTCCTTTCATGGATGCATAAGCGGAATATCCGGGCAGAGAGAAACGAGCCAAGCCTGTTGAAATATTTACGATACCTCCTCCGTCTTCGAGCGTATTCAATGCTTTTTGAGTAAAGAAATAAACTCCTTTGAATTGGATATTGAAAAGAGTATCAAAATCCTCTTCTGTTGTTTCGGCAAAAGGAGAATTAATTCCAATACCTGCATTATTTACCAGATAGTTGATTTTCTGAGTACCAAATTTTTCAGATAATTCCTTTTTTAGCAGTTCGAAAAAAGAATCGAAGCTTTTTATATCGGCAGTATTGAGTTGGAGAGCTATGGCTTTTTGTCCAAGTTGCTCTATTTCTGCGATTGTTTCCAATGCACTTTCTTTTTTGCTATTGTAGGTGAGGACTACATCCAGTCCTTTACGGGCTATGTTTAAAGCCATATTTTTACCCAGTCCACGACTGCCGCCTGTTACTAATGCGATTTTTGATTGTTGTGACATAATTCAATAGTTTTAATTACAACACAAAGATATTGATATATAACTGATTGATATTGTATGATTCAATCTGCTTATAGTAAAAATCAAATAAAATTAGATCTCTATTTTTTTTCAAAAAGATTATAATTTCTCTTTGCCAAAGAATACAAAGAAAGAATGTAAATCATTCTGATAGTTATATTGGATTTCCCAACCGTGCAATTTACATATCTGATTTACGATTGAGAGTCCCAAGCCATTCCCTTTTTTCCCCTCTGAAGAGCGGCTGAACCGATGAAATACTTTATCTTTATTTAAAGGAGTGTTATCTCCATTGTTCCGAACCGTAAAAATTCTATCTTTAACTTCAATATTTATAAATCCTCCACTATAATTGTGGCGTATAGCATTTGAAATCAGATTGTTGATTAAACTCTCCAGTAGGATTTTGTTAGCCGTAAGCATTAATGGTTTTTGGATGTCTATTGATAATGTAATTCCATTATTTACGGCTAATTCCTTGAAATATATCAGCTTATTTTCCAACAATTGGCTGAAATCGATAATTGTAGTCTCCTTAAACTGAGAGTTGTCTATTCTTGACAATAATAACAAATTCTTATTTAGTCGGGTCAGCCGGGAAGAGACATCATAAAGAGACTCTATGACGTTCATTTGTGATTCGCCTAAGGTCGAATCTTGCAGAAGTAGATCCAGTTGGGACTGAAAAACGGCCAGAGGCGTCTGTAATTCATGTGAAGCATTTTCGGTAAATTCTTTTTGCTGGTTATAGCTTGTGATATTCTCCTGCATAAGTTTTTCTAAATTCTTATTCAGACGAGCAAACTCAGTGGTTGACGTTTGTCCAAAATCGGGAACTTTTCCTTTTTCCAGTTTAAAACTTTCCATTTCATTCAGACTATTGTAAAAAGGTTTCCACAGACGTTGCGACAAAATGCGCTGAAGCCCCAACAAACCTGTGATAATTATGATAAAGAATAACAAATACTGAGTGCCTAGCGTACGCAACAAATCCTTTGTTTCAATCATCGCAATGCGCGACATAAATACATAAGGTTTGCCTTCAATGCTTATCCTACTATAGTATATCCGATAGTCTATTTCGTGTTTTTCAGCTTGACTATAGAAAGTTTTTTGCACAACTTGATTCAGTGGAAATGTGTTTTCAAAAGGATAGATTTTCATATCTTCATTAAATCTGTTCCAATATCGGATGTCCGATTCTTTGAAAGACGAAAGATCATTTTTAACAAATTGTTCGCTACGAAACTCAATTAGCTGATCCAGATCCTCGGCATAAAAAGCCTCCATCACCAAGAAAAACAAGGGAAAGCAACACAGCATAATGATAGTTGTGAATATCAAAAATAACCTTGAACTTTTAGTTAATAAACTTCTCATCTTGTTCTTCCCATTTATATCCGGTTCCGTATACAGTTTTTATATATCCCTCACACCCTGCTTCGTGTAGTTTCGATTTCAGATTTTTAATATGCGCATATACAAAGTTATGACTATCCAGCATGTCGGCCATATCTCCTGATAAATGCTCTGCAATTGCATTTTTTGAAATTACCCGGTTTTTGTTGCCGATCAGGAATAATAATAATTCATATTCTGATTTTGTAAGTATTATATCAATGCTCCCGACGGTCACAGATTTAGACAATAGATTAATAGAGACATCATTTGATACTAAAGTATTGTTGTGAGAAAATTGTTGTCTGCGCAGTAAAGCATAAATACGGACACTGAGTTCGGGTAAAGGAAACGGTTTTGCCAGATAATCGTCTGCACCAATTTGAAGACCTTTTATTTTATCATCCAGAGATCCGCGAGCCGATATGATAATAATTCCACTGTCAATGTCTCGTTCCTTTATTTCTTCAAGAATTGCTAGTCCATCACCTCCCGGCAGATTTAAATCTAACAGAATGCAATCGTACGTATACAGGTCTATTTTTTCTATTGCTTCTTTATACGTAAAAGCTTGTTCACATAAATAGTTGTCGGATGCGAGATATGTTACAATATTATTGGATAAATCCTTTTCATCCTCGATCAATAAAATTTTCATAGTAGTATTTATTTATCGGTTAAGATAATCAATGAACCTCCTGCAATTAGTAGACCGCCCAATAAAACTTTCCAACTGACAGGTTCTTTTAATATTAGGAATGAGAGAAAAATAGTGATCACAACACTCATTTTATCTATTGGAGCCACTTTGGATGCTTCTCCTAGCTGTAAAGCCTTGAAATAGAACAACCATGACAAGCCGGTTGCAGCACCCGATAGGATGAGAAACAACCAATTTGTTTTGTTCAATTCTTTAATACTTCCTATGTTGTTTCCGGCTATAACAATTCCCCATGTGATGAACAAAATGATGCAGCTTCGTATAGCTGTGGCTAAATTTGAATCTATATTCTTAATTCCCACTTTGGCAAAGATCGCTGTCAATGCAGCAAATATGGCTGAAAGTATAGCATACCATTTCCACATAATTTGAAGTTTTTATTCAAAATTAGAATTCCAATTTTGTAGGAATTTAGAATAATTTTTCTTCTCTCTTCTTTCAACGTTTCTACAAAGTTATGGGTTCATTTTTTATTTGATTAAAAAAATGCTTGTATAAAGCCAATGTGGTGTATTCGCAACAGTCCTGCATATTTTAATAGATATTATTGATATCTTGCTCGTGTGAGAATTCAAAATATCTGCAAAATTGCAAGAATATATTTGAACAAATTCTTATTAAAAAGGATATGCTCGAACGAATTCTGCCATACGAAGAGAATCTGTTTTTTCTGATAAACAGATCTCATTCCTATTTTATGGATTGTGCTATGTGGTTGTTTTCAGGTGGCGTCATTTGGATTCCTCCAGCCGTATTTCTGATTATTTCGATTGTCTATAAAAAGGAATGGCGGATATGGTTGCCGATACTGATAACTATCATTATTTTATTTGTTTGTTGTGATCAATTCTCATCGGCTGTTTGCAAACCATATTTTGCTCGTCCACGACCGACACATTATCCGGGAATCGAAGAATCTGTGAGAACATTGTGCGGCTACACCGGCGGAAAATATGGATTCATTTCAGGTCATGCCACAAATTCGTTCGGTTTTGCAACACTTTCGGCTCTATTATTTAGGAATAAGTATTACTCAATCGTAATCTACGTGTGGGCTATAATTTTGTCATATTCCCGAATCTATTTAGGTGTGCATTTTGTCTCCGACATAGTAGCCGGAGCAGTGGCAGGAAGTGTGATTGGCTTGCTGGTGTATAATTTATTGCATGCCTATATGGTCAAGAATAAGCATGGCCAGAACTATGCACATCCATATTCTAAGCAAAGAACAAGGGTGACAACTTTAGTGTTGGCTTGTTACATTGTTTCTGTTGTCGCATTTGGCGAACCTCTGATATACATCTTTCAAACAAATCTTTTTCCATAATCTTTATGAAACAAATTATTTTAATATCGACATTTCTATTTATTCTTGTAGTGCAGTTGTATGGCCAGAGAGAAGATAGTATCCGCATCGACGGGCATGAACAATTTCCCCAAACAATTAAGGCCGATTCCTCGATTCTAAAAAAGAGCAATAGTCTTGTTCCTCTATCTTCTTTTCCAACAAAAGAAAACGAACCATTGTCGGCAGGAAAGGAAATGGCAGTAAGATATGATCTATCGAAGGATAAAAAAACGTTTTTCAATTCGTCATATTCCCGATTTATTATTCCGACCGCTTTGATTTCGTATGGAATAGTTGCCAGAGGGAATAAATCCTTACTGAATCTTGATCGTAGCACCAATCATGAGGTTGGAGAGCATTTGACAAGGCGTGTTCCATATGATGACTATACTCAATTTGCACCTTCTATTGCAATCTATGGATTAGACTGGGCTGGAATAAAAGCAAAGCATAATTTCAGAGACCGGACTTTAGTCGTAGCCACATCTTTTCTCATTATGGGGGCAACAGTGCAAACGATGAAAACCTCTTTCGCCATAGAGCGTCCCGATCATTCCAATAATCATTCATTTCCATCCGGACACACAGCAACAGCTTTTGTCGGGGCACATATTCTCTTCAAAGAATATAAAGATGTGTCTCCCTGGATTGGAGTGGGAGGGTATGTCATAGCTTCTGCAACAGGAGTTATGCGTGTTTTTAATAAAAAACACTGGATCAGTGATGTTGTTGTTGGAGCTGGTGTCGGCATTATGAGTGCAGAAATCGGTTATATGCTGTTACCGATTTGGCATAATGTGTTAGGAATTAAGGAAAAGGATAAAAGTTTAGTGATTGCTCCTGTCGTTAGTCCCGAAAGTGCCGGAGTTGGATTAGTGTATACTTTCTAGGATGCCAGAGTATGGCAGAATAGAAATTATGAAAAGGTACAATGTTGTGGAAATCTGCCAATAAAGGTTCTAGCTTACCCTATGCACCTTATAAGACTAATATGCTCATATTCATGATCTATTTTTAGCTTTGAGCAGAACATTAATATTGATTCAGAGTCTTTTTGTTATATATATGAAGTGTTTTATATAAGTTTTTTCTAATTTTGCAAACCTTTTCATTTATCTAAATAAAAATACAGAAAGAGTATGTCTCGAAAAGTAAGAGTTCGTTTTGCTCCAAGTCCGACCGGAGCTCTTCATATAGGCGGTGTGAGAACTGCATTATACAACTATTTGTTTGCCAAACAACATCAGGGAGATTTCATTCTGAGAATAGAAGATACCGATTCTCAGCGATTTGTTCCGGGAGCCGAAGAATACATTATAGAAGCATTAACGTGGCTTGGACTTAAGTTTGATGAAGGAACTCATATTGGTGGAAAATATGGTTCTTATCGTCAGTCGGAGCGCAAAGAGATATATAAACAATATGTAGATGAATTGCTCAATCACGGTTTGGCGTATATTGCTTTCGACACACCTGCCGAACTTGAACAAAAGCGGAGCGAAATCAAAAACTTTCAGTACGATGCTTCCACCCGCAATTTAATGCGCAATTCGCTGACATTGGCGACACAAGAAGTGGAATCTTTGATAAATGAAGGAGCACAATATGTTGTCCGTTTCAAAATTGAACCGGGCGAAGACGTTATTGTAAACGACCTGATACGTGGCGAGGTCACTATCAACTCGTCAGTTTTGGATGATAAAGTGCTCTACAAATCGGCGGATCATTTGCCTACGTATCATTTGGCAAACATAGTAGACGATCATTTGATGGAGATAACTCATGTGATTCGTGGCGAAGAATGGCTACCTTCCGCACCACTGCACGTCTTGCTTTATAAAGCTTTTGGATGGACGGAAACAATGCCTCAGTTTGCTCACCTTCCGTTGCTTCTCAAGCCTGAAGGAAATGGAAAATTAAGTAAACGTGATGGAGATCGTCTGGGTTTTCCTGTTTTTCCATTGGAATGGAAAGATCCTCAAACCGGCGAGATATCTTCCGGTTATCGCGAAAGCGGTTATCTTCCTGAAGCTGTTGTGAATTTTCTTGCCCTGTTGGGCTGGAATCCGGGCAATGACGAAGAAATCCTGTCGATGGAAAAACTCATTCACTTATTTTCTCTTGAACGATGCAGTAAAAGCGGAGCAAAATTTGACTACGAGAAGGCTAAATGGTTCAATCACCAATACATACAACTGAAATCAAATACTGAAATAGCCATTCTTTTCGAACCTTATTTATCGCAGCACGATATATTATCGGTTGATAGAGTCTATATCGAGAAAGTGGTAAGTCTGACAAAAGAAAGAGTCAATTTTGTAAAAGAACTTTGGGATCAATCGTCTTTTTTCTTTATTACTCCTACTTCCTTTGATGAAAAAACTGTCAAAAAACGTTGGAAAGAAGAATCACCTGCCCAGATTTCAGAATTGGTGGAAGTCTTGAGAGGAATAGATGATTTTTCATCGCAGAATCAGGAAGAAATCGTAAAAGCGTGGATTGAGTCAAAAGAATATCATCTTGGTAATGTGATGAATGCTTTCCGGTTGGCCATTGTCGGTGAATCGAAAGGTCCGCATATGTTTGATATTACTGCTACCATAGGGAAACAAGAAACGATCAGCCGATTGGAATACGCTGTAAAACACTTGCATTGATGTTTAAGTTAATATATAATCTCGGTATTTTTTTGTATGCTTACACCATCCGCTTCATTGCGCCTTATCATCGCAAAGCGGAATTATTGGTAAATGGGCATAAATCGGTCTTTGATAAGCTGAGAAAGGAAATTGATCCGCAATCAAAATATATATGGATACACGCTGCATCTTTGGGCGAATTTGAACAGGGAAGACCGATTATTGAAAATATAAAGAAGAATCATCCTGAGTATAAAATACTGCTGACTTTTTTTTCTCCATCGGGCTACGAAATCAGAAAAGATTATGCTCTGGCAGATGTTGTTTCTTATCTTCCCTTCGATAAGAGTCGGAATGTGAAGCGTTTTCTCGATATTGTAAAGCCTTATAAGGCAATTTTTATCAAATATGAATTTTGGTTCAATTACATAGGACAATTACATAAACGTAATATTCCGGTCTACATGGTATCGGCTATTTTTCGTCCTACTCAACTGTTTTTTAGATGGTATGGCGGTCCTTCACGAAACATATTGAGACAATATACCACAATTTGTGTTCAGGATGAATATTCAAAAACCTTATTGGCATCTATCGGAATAGAAAAGAATGTGGCTGTGTGTGGAGACACACGTTTCGATCGTGTTTTAGACATCAATAGTGAGGCTAAAATATTGCCAACGGTGGATTCCTTTACTAGAAGCAGTAACGGTGAAAAAATAAAAACATTAGTAGCAGGCAGTTCTTGGCCGAAGGACGAAGAAATATTTATACAATACTTCAATAAGAACAAGAACTTAAAACTTATTGTGGCTCCTCACGAAATACATGAATCACATTTATCCAAGATCGAATCATTGTTGGAACGCCCTTTCGCTCGCTTGTCGAATGTTGCGATGGAGAATGTTTCGCAATATGATTGTCTCATCATCGATTCTTTCGGGTTGTTGTCATCTGTCTATCGCTATGGCGAAGTTGCTTACATCGGAGGTGGCTTCGGCATTGGCATACATAACGTGCTGGAAGCAGCTGTCTATGGCATGCCTGTTATCTTCGGGCCGAACTTCAAAAAGTTTAGAGAAGCTCGCGAACTTATAGAATGTGGTGGTGCTTACTGTATTCACGATTATGATACATTCATTAGTCTGATGGATGAGTTCATGAACTATCCGGAGATGCTGCAATCATCCAGCAATGCAGCAGGAGATTATGTTAAAAACAATGCCGGAGTGGTATCAAAAATAATGGGAATAATACAATTGTAAATATTCCCATTTTCTATTCTTATTCAGCTCTTTTAAGTTTCACGGTGAAGTGGCGCATCAATTCTGCTTCCCATTCGATTTTCAATCCTTTCGTGATGCTTTCGCGACGTTCGTACACGTTCCTCAAAGCTGCTGCTATCACATTCATGTGATTGTCTGTGTAAACCCGTCGGGGAATTGCCAGACGAAGCAGATCCAAACCATTGAAGCGATTTTCGCGGGTTAGAGGGTCACGGTCAGCTAGCAAATATCCAATCTCGCAACCACGGATTCCAGCCTCCAGATACAATTCGACAGTCAAAGTCTGTGCCGGAAACTGCTCTTTAGGAATGTGTGTCAATACTTTCGGAGCATCGACAAAAATAGCATGCCCACCTGCCGGACGCTGATATGGAATGCCATATTCGTCCAGTTTTTTGCCGAGATACTCAACTTGTTTTATCCTGCTTTCCAGATTGTCAAATTCTGTATTTTCATCTAATCCGATTGCTAGAGCATTCATATCCCGGCCATTCATTCCACCATAGGTTATGAATCCTTCGCAGACAATACCTTTAATTTTGGCAAGATCGTACCATTCTTCAATGTTGGTTGCGAAAAATCCACCCATATTCACGATGGCATCTTTTTTTGCACTCATTGTCATCCCATCGGCATAGGTAAACATTTCGAGGCATATTTCTTTTATCGATTTGTTTTCGTATCCGGCTTCCCTTGTTTTTATGAAATAAGCATTCTCTGCAAAACGGGCAGAATCTATAATCACTTTTTTTTCATATTTTTTTGCTAAAGCATGGGTTTCTCTCAGATTTTGCATCGAAACAGGCTGACCTCCGGCTGTGTTGTTCGTACAAGTGATGATGATGAAGGGTATGCGGTCTTGGTATTTTTTTAGAGCTTCTTCCAATTTATGAATGTCAACGTTTCCTTTGAATGGAATTTCGAGCTGAGTGTTTTTCGCTTCATCAATAGTACAATCCAAAGCTGTTGCCTTACGCGATTCGATATGTCCTTTTGTGGTGTCGAAATGTGAGTTTCCGGGACATACATCGCCTTCTTTTATGAGGCAGGAGAATAAAACGTTTTCAGCAGCGCGTCCTTGATGTGTGGGTAACACGTATTTGAAACCAGTGATGCGATTAATTGTATCTTTCATATTGAAAAAAGATGTTGCACCCGCATAACTTTCATCTCCAAGCATCATGCCGGCCCATTGTCGGTCACTCATGGCGCCTGTGCCTGAATCTGTGATAAGGTCTATATAAACCTGATCGGCTCTTAATTGAAATACATTATAGTTAGCTTCTTTTATCCATTGTTCGCGTTCTTCGCGTGTGCTTCTTCTGATTGGTTCGACCATCTTGATTTTCCAAGATTCGGCAAATGGGAGTTCCATATTTTTTTTTATTAAATAAGCAATTTAGCCCAAAGAATGATGATTCTTTGGTTACTAGTATAGAAAAAATGTTTGTTAGTCAGCAAATGAAAATGTTGACAGTGCTGGTTAGGTAAAAGGCAAGAAATGATCTCTGTCCTTTATGTTGAGGAAAGTTGGGAGTGAAAGCAATTTGTTACAAATACAAACCATTTATAATGAAATGTCGTTTTATGCCAACAAAAGTAAAGCATTACCTTTTATTCTGCAAGAAAAAGAAAGTGTTTGTTTTGCGGAGTGTTTAAAAATGTCATGCAAGGGACTCGCTTTTGTTTAATTCGGGATATGATATTCGGGTGTGATATACAGTTTTTAGTTTCTCACAGAAAACCTCCTTTATTGTTTCTATATCCTTGAATGTCAAAGGTGTGTTTTTTAGCAACCCTTCTTCCATTTGCATATTAATAAGTCGGTTGACTAACCCTGATATGGATTCATCCGTATATTCTGTTAAACTGCGAGAGGCAGCTTCTACGGTGTCTGCCATCATAAGAATGCCTGTTTCTTTGCTGAAAGGATTAGGTCCCGGATAAGAGAATGCAGATTCGTCTATCTCTTCGTCGGGATGCTCATTCTTATAGGAATTGTAGAAAAAACGAGCTTTTCCTGTTCCGTGATGGGTACGGATAAAGTCGATTATTTGTTGCGGTAGATTATTTATTTTGCCGAGCCTTTCTCCTTCTTTCACATGCCCTATAATTATCTGTGCACTCTCTTTGTACGATAATGCATTGTGCGGATTGTGTCCCGGAGTTTGATTTTCCGTAAAAAAAGCAGGATTAGTGGTCTTGCCGATGTCGTGATATAAAGCTCCTGTCCGGACGAGTGATGCATTTGCTCCTATTTTGAGTGCGGCAGCTGAAGCTAAATTTGCAACCTGCATGGAGTGCTGAAACGTTCCGGGAGCAGTTTCCGAGAGTTGTTGCAAAACGGGCTTGTTTATATTGGACAATTCAACCATGCTCACACCTGATATGAAACCAAACACTTTTTCACAGATATAGACAAGAAGATAAGAGAACATTACAAATATGAAGTTGACAAGGAAATATATAAACATTCTCCAGTTGACTTGTGTAATATTTCCCTCTTGCCAGAGAACCGTGCCGATGTATGCAATATTGTAGACAATGAGTATGAGGAATGAACTCCGTATCAATTGTGATCTTTCGGATAGGTCTTTCAGACTGAAAATGCAGATGTACCCGACAGGAATCTGAATCAAAAGGAATTCGACCGGAAAAGGAACCATCAGCGAACAGATGAATATCATTATCATGTGCGATGTCATTGCGGTTCTGGAATCAATAAATGTCCTGATGAGGATTGTCGATATAGCGAATGGTATCACATTCACATTGACGAGCTTATAGTTGACAATGATTTCCGTGATAACACAAAATCCGGTAATCATCAGAAGCATAAACACCAGATTCTTCCTGTTGGCATATTCTGCCGGTCTGAAAAATTGAAGATAGATCATAAATGAAAAGATGAACAACGAAACCATCATCAACTGTCCCAATATGAGCCAGTTGTGTGATGTTTTGGATGCACCTTTTTCTTCGGTTATCTTTTCCAGAGATTTGAGTATGTTATATGTTTCACTGCCAATGATTTCACCTCTATCAATAATCTTTTCACCGGACTGAACCATGCCTTGTGCCAAGGATATTTGTTGCATCAATTCGTCTTTCGCTTTTGTAGACATTCCTTCGTCATACAGAATGTTGCTGGCGAGATAAGCATTGAGGTCAAGAGCCCTGAGTTCGTTGGCATCAATATTTTGAGGCACTTCGCTTATCAGTTTTTGATATGCTTGTTTTGATGTGTACAATTCGGACAATTGGTAACTCACCGCCACGTTGTCATTTTCGTTGATTATCTTGACCAACTTGTTATCCGATTTTTCTATTTGGTCGTAATCGTCAATAGAAATAATTCCTTTTTTGTAGATCTCGGTCAGTTTATTTTTCACATAATCTACATATTGTGCATCGAGATTGTGAGATTGAGCGTCTTTTTCGAAACTGCTAATAACGTTCTTCGGTACGGTCTTATCAAAAAAGTAGTATCGCTGATAACCAGCCATCAAACTATCGGTTTCGGCTTCGATCTGTTTGTCGGGTTTATATATGGGAAAGTCGAAAGGAGCTGTGAGTAAGCCATATCGCCAGGGTTTACCTTCCGAATAAGAATACTTGAACTTATTCTCGCGGGGCGCGAAAAGTGTAATCAGTAAAATAGATACTAAGAAAAGAATAATTGCAGGTATTTTTATTTTTCCCTTCAAATTTATTTTCATACATATTCCTTTATACTACAAATATATAAAAAAGATAAGAATATTGTGTGCAAAATGATAATATGGACAATCAGAAACTGGTATTTTACCATAAAAAGAAAAAGACACAGCAAAAAATCATATCTTTGATTTTCAAATTAAAAGTACATGAAAAAAGAAGATCAAGATATAGTTTTACAAACACTGAAGGTGACGGAAAACAGTCAATTGCTGGCATTTTTGGTAAATCAGAATGTGAAAAAAAACCGAAGTCGTATAAAATCCTTACTTAGCCATAAGCAAGTGAAAGTGAATAATAAGATATCAACTCAATTTGATTTGGAATTAAAGCCTGGAGATGTTGTCACCATACATAAAGAGAGCCACAAACACGATTTGAAAAATCTGGAAGGTGTTACTATTGTCTATGAGGATGAGGACTTGTTGGTTGTTCATAAAGAACCCAAATTATTGTCAATAGCTACAGATCGAGAAAAGAGAGAAACGGCCTACAGCATCATTAGTCAATATTTGAAAACAAGCGATCCGGAAGCACGTGTATTTGTGCTTCATCGTCTCGACAGGGATACTTCCGGCCTTATGCTTTTTGCAAAAAGTACGCAGATACAGGAAAATATGCAGCGTAGATGGGACGATATTATTCTGGTTCGCTCATACATTGCAGTGGTTGAAGGTCGTCCTATTCCTCCGACTGGAACGATAATGTCTTGGCTGACAGAAGATAAAAATCTTGTGATGCACTCTTCACAAACGGATAATGGTGGACAACGGGCAATAACGAATTATGAAACTGTTAAAACAAGCCGGAAGTTTACTATGCTAAGGCTCAACCTTGAAACAGGGCGCAAAAATCAAATCCGTGTACATATGCAATCTTTCGGGCATCCTATTGTGGGAGATAAGAAATACGGATCACATATAAATCCGATAAAAAGGATGGCTCTGCATGCGCATGAATTGAAGTTTATTCACCCGACAACAGGTGAAACTCTAGAGTTTAAATCACCTATTCCGGAAAAGATAATGATGCTTGTGGAGACGAAGACGACAATGCGTTCATAATTTGATAGGTAAAAACATTCATTCATTCGTTTAATTTCAATTATCATTTTTCCAGTTGATACTATTTTTTGTACAATTTACTAGCATCTAATCTCTCAATTGAAACCTCAATAGAGTTTTGTCATTCTTTATATCGCATTTATCAATATAAACGGAATGCTCAATTTTAGGTTCCCGAATGATTTTGCTCGTTCATTCAATTTAACTTCAATTATATCAAAAATTTTGTCTGCTAAATCAGCCGGTAAAAGGTTTCTCCATGAATCCATAAACGCTATACGTATAAAATAATGGTTTAACATGGCCGTTCCGTTAGAGAATAAATAATCGAATTGGTCGTATTCTAAATCTTTTATTCTAAAGTTGTTTTCCTGTAGTTTCTTTGTTATTGTTTTAACATCGGGACGTTTTTGAGAAATATGCTGGTCAACGGCTTCTAATTCTTTCTGCAGACCGAATTCAACAAGAGTTTCTTTTAGTGCATCGTAAAATTCGAACATACTGAAATCTAAATTCATTGTTTGGACGAATTGGCCGTTTTTCTTTATAATTCTGCTACATTCATAAAAAACATTATTTATGTCACTGACATTGTTGGTTCCATTGTTGCTTGTTATGAGGTCTATTGAATTGTCCTTCAGTGGTATTGATTCTGCTATCCCTTCAATAATATTTACATTATCAATGCCAAAAACATTCAATTTCTTCTTTGTCCGTTCTATAGCTTCTTTCCACGGGTCTATTCCATAAACAATAGAATCATTGCCAAGCCGCATTGCTATTTCGGTGAGAGGAAAACCTGTTCCAAAACCGATATCAAGAGCAGAGATATTAGGTTTATAGTCAATATAGCTTAGTAGTTTTAGCCCGAAGGGTGCTGACCAAAAGGGTAATTCGTCCCCGACATCAACATATCTAGTCAAATCATAATCTCCTTCTAAATATTTTTTCATAATCGAAAAAGTTTTGTGAACATTCCGCAAAATTTTATTTTATCTATGACAGCCTCGTCCTATCATTTTCAAAAATAGTATAAAGATTCGCTATTTCTTCTAAATCATTTACTTTGTCTTAATAAATAATTCGACTTTTTCTGTTTTTAACCTAACTGCTTCTTTGTCATAGATAATTGAAAAAAGAAGAAAGTCTCTCTCTTATAATACTGATCTATTTCCATGTATATTCTATATATCACTTTTTATTTCTATATTCTCTTGGAGATATTCCCTCGATCCGTTTAAAGTATTTACCAAAAAAAGATTGGGATGGAAAATTAAGTTCATCGCTTATTTGCTGGATAGTCATGTTTGTTGATTTGAGCAAAGCCTTTGCTTCCAATATAACATACCGATCAATCCAATTATTTACAGAAAGACCTGTATTTGCTTTTATAAGAGTCGACATATATTTGGGGGTTAAGCAAAGTTTATCCGCATAAAAGGCAACATTTCTCTCTTGTTTATAATATTTTTTCGCTAAAGTCAGAAATTTGTCCATCAAGATTTCATGTTTGGTTCTGTTTTTTTCTTCTAGAACTCGATGAAATTGATACATTGTTCCATAGAAAAAAGCTTTGGTGAGATGCTTCACAGTCTCCATACGATAGGGATTCTCTGTGTTCTTGATGGCATCTTTCAATAGGGTGTAGTAAGTGACTGTAGATTGCAAATTGGCATCAGACAAAGGAACAACAGGATTGTCATTGATGCTCATAAACAAAGAAGTGTCTAGCCGTATACCCAGATTGTCAATAAAGCGCTTGGACATAATGATAAAAAGCCCGGCAAAATCTTCACTGATATATTTGTGCTGCAAAATCTGATCCGGCAAAATGATAGTCATGCTCGGTGCAATTGCAGAATATGCTTTCAGGTTGATATACCCATCAGCCTTTCCTGAAAGGCAAATTAGGCCGGCTGTCATATCCCCTTTAAAAGGATAATCAAAAAAAGACTTTATTATTGGTTTTTCAAGTAAAATGATGTCATTGCCTATCGAGGCAATTTCTTCCTTACCCACTTCTATCTGCTGCCAGTCAAGAAATTGTATGCTTTTTATCATGATGCGACTTTTTGTACAAATTAAGGTCTTTTAGTTAGAATAACAATAAATATTCGACCAATCGTCCAAAAGTGTATCTCTTTTGACCTTTTGTGCGCAGGTAACTACAAATACCTTTGTTCCGGTCATCATACTAAACAGAATCTAGTCGAGAAGTTATGAAGAAAATGATTTTAATCGTCATTGCCATTATGGAGGTAAGCATATCTTATTTACAGGGGCAAGATAACAAGAATCAACAAATTCAGGCTTTGAAACCAAGCTGGGGGCTGAAGGCAGAAGCCAATATGTCCAATTTTTTTATATCCGGCACATCTATTCTTGATAGCAAGGTGAAAATCGGAGGCACATTCGGTGGATTTCTGCATTTAGAACTGACTGATCACTTCGTTTTGCAAGGAGAACTTTTATATCACTACAAAACATCCAAACTTAATAGGGACGATTTGAATGGTGATTTTAGGTATTGGGGCATGGAAATTCCAATTTATGCTATATATCAAAAGAAAATAGGAGGGGGGAAACGTATCTATACCGGGATCGGGTTATACTCAGAATTCGGGCTAAGTGCTAATCTGTATAGGAATGGAGAAAAAATAAATTTATACGAAAAAGATCAGTCAACAGATATTTCAACTATGCGCGATAATAATATCGGATTTGGCTTTATCGGTGGTTACGAATTTGCTAATGGTGTCCAGATTAACCTTGGTTATAAAATTGGAGTAACTAATATTCTTGATGCCAATAGTTATTCTTTTTCACTGTTGCCAAGTACCATAAGCATGGGGATAGGATACCATTTCAGATGATCAAGAGATTCTCGTTCAAGTTATTCATACAAAAAAAATCAGATCATAAATGAATTATAAAGTCCTTGTAAAGATTAGTCTGCTTTCTTATTTGATATTAGCGGCAACATTTCAGGCTTATTCTCAGCAAATAACCGAGAGTTCTCAAATAGATGTAACTATCCAAACAAATGATTCGACTAAAACGATGAAAAGTCAAAAAGTCTCTTATTGGAAACGATTGCTTCACGGTAATGTTGACCGCACACACGAGAGACGGTTTGATGTGAGCTTTGCAGCAGCTCCTTCTTATACACGTGAAGCAAGTTTTGGAATCGGAGGAATGGCATCAGGGCTATATAGAGTTGATAGAAAGGATTCTATAATGCCACCATCCGATATAACTCTCGTATTCAATGCCTCGGTTCAAGGATTTTATGCACTTGAAGCCAGAGGAAACAATTATTTTAAGAACAACCGATCGCTGCTGTCCTATGAGGTTGGTTTCACAACTAAGCCATTGGATTTTTGGGGCATCAGTCACGACGCTACATCAATAAATCCGGTTATAGACTACACCCGCCAACAGGTGAAGATTGATGCTAATTACCAATACAAGCTATTGTCGAATTTTTCCGTCGGTGGGACATTAGATTTCTCATATACAAAGGCCACAAAAATAGATAACATTTCTTATCTGGAAAGCCAAAAAAAGAGCTATGTGGCCACCGGTTTGGGGATTTCTGTCCAATACGATTCCCGTGATTTCATCCCTAATCCCAAGCAGGGGATATACCTCATGCTGAGGCAGTCAATTTTTCCGGAACAGCTCAATGATTGTGAAAGAACGCTCTACCGCACAACACTTGTTGCCGATCTTTATCAAAGGATTTGGCAAGGCGGAGTTCTGGCTGTGGATTTGTTTAGCCAGATCAATAGCAACAATGCTCCTTGGCCGCTCAGAGAGGAACTTGGAGGCAATCAGCGTATGCGGGGTTATTATGCAGGACGTTATATAGACAACAACATAGCTTCCGCACAGATTGAACTGAGGCAACACCTTATTCAACGTTTCGGTTGCACCGTGTGGATGGGAGGAGGAACAGTTTTCCCTACATTGGAAGAATTCAGAGTCAAAAATATACTACCCAGTTATGGTATTGGTTTGCGATGGGAATTTAAGCATAATGTAAATGCCCGCATTGATTATGGTTTCGGAAAACAAACGGGAGGTTTCGTATTCAATATAGCTGAGGCTTTCTGACAAAATGGTTTAGACAAGGAGAATTATGATAGAAGAAATCGGTGAAAAATATTTCATATACAAGCGGATCGAGGGTGATTATTGTTCCGTAAATCTGAATATCATATGGGACGATCTTTACGACTATTTGATCAACAGTCCATATTATACAGATTATTGGGCAAGTTTGCCTCATGTCTCCATATTGCGAAAAAAAAATAGAGCTTTTTATCTTGAGGCAGGGTTTTTATTAGCAGAATATGTGAAATCGGCCAATGATATAAAGGTCAAAAAGATACCAAAGGGTCGTTATGAAATTATAAAACAAACAGGAAGCTATACGGAATTTTCTTCGAAAGAAAAAAAATTCTATTACAGAGAACACTTAAATAGACCGGAAGAAGTTCAATCTGCATTTCTGGAATCTGATGTATATGCTTTAATTAAAGAATGATAACGCATTAAACTCCGTTCTTTGGCAATGCTTTTTGCCTATGACACAAATATTATAACTTCTTTGAATTCTCTTCTGAAATAAATTTTATTGTATTTTTTGAATACTGAACAGAACCATAGAGTTTCCATAATCAGTATATTTTTCGGATGTTTCCAGTTCTACAAAATTATAATCCTTATTAGAATCTATAATTTCATCGACATTGTTGATATCACAAATGAAATAACCTCTATCAGGATTTTCTTTTTCAAAATTCTTAAAATTATTGCCTAGATAGAAATTCAATCCATACATATTTCCATATTTCAACAAATTGTTATGTACGTATGTATTTCCTTTCAAATCATATTTTGAAGATATATACTCGGCAAAAGGTCGAGAAGAATGCCCATTTTTGAATCCGGGAAGGATGAATCCGTCAAGAAATATATTGATGAAAAATACAATAGCAAAAGATGTCATCAACAGTTTCACATTGGCACGTCGTCTCAGCATGACCACCCCGACTATTATCACATTTATCAATGCAATAACAGTAATTATGCCCAGAAATGTCGGTGATTGGAACAGGTCTGAGAATAGCTTGAAATCATATATTGTTCGCTCACGTTGCGATAGCAAATGCCCGATATATTCCAGATTGATCACCTTGAAAAAGATCAGTCCAAACACAATGACAATGATGGATGTTATTGTAAGCAGAAAATAAGTGTAAATGCGAATCGCTTTAGGTCTATGTTGTGCAAGGTAAATGAACAACTGAGCCATAAATATAGCGACAAATGGATATAATGGCATTATATAAACGGACCGTTTTGACGTTGGAATAGAAAAGAACAGAAGCATAACGGCTATTATGATCAGGCTATACACCAGCGATTTCTCTTTAACGAAATTTGCCCACCATTCCATCAAAGACTGTTTGAGAGGTTTGCCCGGATTACTGTATTTGATAAAAAACAAGGATATAACAACCAACAAAGTCCAAGGCATGAATCCGGCCAGAATTGATGGTACATAGTACCACCAGGGATTCTCCACACCCAATTTATAGTGGATCTGTAACATTGAATCAGGGATGCTTAGAAACCGTCCGAAATTCTCTGCAAAAACCAGATTCAGAAAATCATCACCCTTAATTTGATATGCTGTATAATACCAGATGAGAGGAATTATGAGAGCAGGCAGTACTGCCAGAAGACATTTGCCCACTACTTTAAAAAAATTGTACTTCTGCAAAAGCAGATATATACCAAAAACGATGATTGGCAGGACAAAAGCAACAGGTCCTTTAACCATTATACCCAATGTGAGGAATAACCACGAGGACAGTAAGTATTTATTTTTCTTTTTTTCTTCCCAAACAAACAGCTGAAGAAATGAAATGACCATAAAAAAGGTCAGAAGCATATCTATACGGGTAGTCATTGCTGCTCTATGCAATTCAAAACAAGTGATCATGATCAGGCAGGCAACAAAAGCCTCAAGTATATTTCTACGGCGTGCAAAAAACATGAAACAAACCCAGATAAGGGCAATAAAAGCCAAAACAGAAGGAAGTCGGGTGGTGAAAGGCGTAACCTCTCCACCATTGATGAGATATGAAAAACCTGCCATCAGCCAATGATTGAGAGGTGGTTTGTAAGCAAATTCATCGGCATATCCCTGCGGTATAATCCAATTGCCATCATTGATCATGGACAGAACAAGTGCAGCCTCGCGCGGTTCTCCTTTTGTATAGAAATCTCCTAATCCAATCCAAGGAAGAGTAGCAACCATCGCTATCAGAATAATCAGCAGTAGAGGTTTTTGCAGATAAAGCGACTGGAGATAAAAAGATTTGCGTCTCATATAAATGGCTTTGTTATAAAAAATACATTTGCAAAATTACATGAAAATATTGAAACACAATCACCTATAAATAGCAAATCCCTGACAAAAACAAATATTTATTCTTAAAATGTTGATTTTCTCGTCACTTGTTTTGTAGCAGGTGTTTAAGCAAACAAACTTTCATGGATAATTTCACCGGTTGTGGGATGTGGAAAAACGATTTTCCTGAATTCGTCTATCGTATAACCTTTCTCTATCGCCATGCCTGCAATTACAATCAGTTCCGATGCCGGATTACCCAACATATGACAGCCTATGATAAAATTATTTTCGTCCGCAATCAATTTGCACAAACCGACGCCCATTTCATTTTCAGCGACAAATCTTCCGGAAAAAGCCATCGGCAGTTTATGGACAGTATGTTTTAACCCTTTTGCGATAAGCTCTTCTTCCGTTTTGCCTACGCCAGCAATCTCCGGATTGGTGTAGACAACTCCGGGAATAGCTTTATAACTCATTTGGTCGGCAATATTCAATATGTTGTTCACTGCAACTTCGGCTTCTCTGACCGCAGTGTGTGCCAGCAGTGAAAATCCGGTGATGTCACCACAGGCATACACTTTGGGGTGTGATGTTTGCATTGTATCGTTTACCTTCACCCCGTTTTTTATAATTTCGATATTCAGATTCTCTAGGCCTATGCTCTCTATAGTTGCTCTACGTCCAACACTTAACAATACTTGTTGTGTAGGTATGACGGATGTGTCTCCGTCTTTCTCAACAACAACACCCTCTGAATTTATTTCCTTTACCCTCGTCTCCATGTGGAATACAATACCTTTTTTTGCATATTCCGATCTGAGCATTGCTGATGTTTCCTTATCCATTGCTCCTAATATTTCAGGCATCATTTCCACAACCGAAACTTTCACTCCCAGACTGTTGAAAAACGAGGCAAATTCGAGTCCAATCACTCCACCTCCTATAATTGTCAGGGTTCGTGGCAATTCTTTGCATTCCAAGGCTTCCTTGGATGTCCAGTAACCAGATTCGGACAATCCTTTAATCGGAGGAATCAATGTCTCTGAGCCAGTACATAATATAACCTTTGAAGCGGCATATTGCACTTCCTCGCATATGATATTAATGCTATGGTCTGGATTCTCTCCTTGCAAAATGGCATTTCCTGAAACGATGACAACATCATGTGCTGAGAGTTTCATCCTGATTCCGGCCGTCAGTTTTCTTACCACTTTGTTTTTACGTGCTATTATCTTCGGTAAGTCAAAATCGATTCCGTCTTTCGCCAATATTCCATACTTAGCGGCATTTGCTATATTGTCTAACGTTTTAGCAGAATATAAAAGTGTCTTAGTGGGTATGCATCCTTCATTGAGGCAAACACCGCCAATGGCATTCTTCTCAAAAAGGATTGTCTTAAGCCCTTTCGCAGAAGCTCTTTCCGCTGCCGTATATCCTGCCGGACCTCCTCCTATGATAGCCAGATCGTAAATCATAGCATTCCGTTTATTGTTTTTTTAATCTCAACCCATTTGTCCCGACTCATTTTTGCCCCTACAACCTGAATAACCATTTCAGCTAGATAATTACCGATTGCACCACATAGATTTAGAGAGAAACCATAAATAAGTCCATACATAAATCCGTCGGCATACAAATCTCATGCACCTGTTGAGTCTATTATGTTAACTTTATTTCCGGGTATGTGGTATCTTGCATCTCCTTTTTGAACCCAAGAGCCTTCTGCTCCGTTCTTGATCACAATGATGTCGAGTTGTTTGGACATAATATCCAACGCTTCGGGAATATCTACACGCAAGAGAGCATTAATCTCTTCTTTGTTTGCAAATACGATGTCGATATTGTCCGGAATCAATTTGAGTAAAAAGTCTCTGTTTTCTTCCACAACATTGTAACTGGCTAGATCAAGAATCACCTTCGATCCGGATTCTTTTGCCAGATTGATTGCTTTGCATATAAGATCCAGATTCTGCACGAGATAACCTTCTATATAAAAATAGTCATATCCTGCAAAATTTTCAGACTTCAAGTCTTCCGGTTTCAGGTTGGCAGCAGCTCCCAGAAATGTTCCGAAAGTGCGTTCTCCATCTTTGGATATGAAAGTTGTGGCAACCCCTGAAACACTGTCTTCAATCGTTAAAAAAGGACAGACACCATATCTTTCCAGATCTTCTTTGTAATATTTTCCATAGGCATCTCGGCCTATTTTCCCTAAAAATCCGGTATCAATGCCTAATTCCGCCATAGCGGTAATCGTATTGGAAGCCGAGCCCCCAGAGGCAACAAATTTTTCTACATTAGCGATAGAAGTGTTCAGCATGGATAGTTTATCGCTATCTATCAGTTGCATGCTTCCTTTTGGCAACCCCATTTCTGATAAGATGTTGTCACCTTCTATTAAGGCCAATACATCTACGAGGGCATTGCCCATTCCTAGTACTTTCATTATTTATAGTGATTTCTGAAATTTTTGGCGTAAAGATATTGCATAATTCGGAAATATACTCTACTTTTGCCTCACTTTTGAAATATAAAGTGCAACACTCTTCCTTAGCTCAGTTGGTTAGAGCATCTGACTGTTATTCAGAGGGTCCTTGGTTCAAGTCCAAGAGGAAGAGCAGATTAATTGCCTTTTATATACACAAAGTAAACACTCTTCCTTAGCTCAGTTGGTTAGAGCATCTGACTGTTAATCAGAGGGTCCTTGGTTCAAGTCCAAGAGGAAGAGCAAAAAAAATCAAGCACTTACGAATAAATTTCGTAGGTGCTTTTTCTTTTGTGTACAAATTCAATTTATATATGCTTAGGATAACTAGTCAAAGGAGTTGATAATGTTCAGGTAGTGTGTTCACCGAACTGTGATAAATAGAATTGTTATTGAAGAAATTTAGGAGTATGCTCTGCCCGTCTTTTTTGTAGTGTTATTCCGACGAACTTTGATGAATCTAAAAGGGGTGAAAGACGGGTCTCGAACCCGCGACCTTCGGAACCACAATCCGACGCTCTAACCAACTGAGCTACAATCACCATCTTGCTTTAGCGGTGCAAAGATAAAGATTTTTATGATTATAGCAAATGATTTATTCTAAAAATAATATAGATACAAAGTTATTCGTTCAGAAAATATTGTAAATTTGTAAAATGAGTCAAAAAAAAATACTGATAACGGGAGCTAGTGGTTTCATCGGCAGCTTTTTAGTGGAAAAAGCACTAGAAAACGATTTTGAAACATGGGCTGGCATTCGCAATAGTAGCAGTAGGGAATACCTGCAAGATGAGAGAATCCGGTTTATAGATCTGAATTTTGCAGATAAGAATAAATTGGTCGATCAGTTGATGGAATTCTCCAATCAGTATGGTAAGTTTGATTACATTGTGCACAATGCAGGTGTTACGAAATGTATTGATTCAAAAGACTTTGAAAGAGTAAATTTTAAGAACACAGTCAATTTTATTGAGGCTCTGCAAGAGGCGAACTGCATTCCTGAGAAGTTTATTTTTATGAGTAGCCTTAGTGTGTTTGGCGCAGGCGATGAGAAGAATTATACACCCATAAAACTGACCGATAAGCCAAATCCAAATACGGCTTATGGTAGAAGTAAACTTCAGGCAGAAGAATATTTGTCGTCAACAAAAGACTTTCCGTATATCATATTACGTCCTACAGGTGTATATGGCCCACGGGAAAAAGATTATTTTATGATGATAAAGACCGTAAAATCGGGATTAGACATTGCCACAGGCTACAAGCCGCAACACCTTACTTTTATATATGTGAGAGATCTGGTTGAAGCGGTCTATCTAGCTTTAGAAAGTTCTATTGCTGGTAAGGCGTATTTTGTTTCCGATGGAGATACTTATACAGACAAAGAATATACAGCTTTAATTAAAGAGATTCTTGGCAAAAGATTTGTAATCAGTCTGAAAATACCACTTCCGGTAGTGAAATTTGTATCTTCTGTGGCTGAAAGTGTATCTAAAATGACGCATAAACCATCAACTCTGAACAGAGATAAGTACGTGATTATGAAACAGCGAAATTGGGAGTGTGATGTATATCCCATTGTTCGAGATCTGGAATTCAAACCATCCTATAATTTGAAAAAAGGTTTGGATGAATCTATTTCCTGGTATAAGGAAAATGGCTGGTTATAAACAAATCAGCTTAGATAAACTATTTTTACCTAAGCTGTCTGATTGTATATAAAATTGATTGTATTTCTATTTACTCTCCGCGGCTATAGTTAGGAGCTTCACGGGTTATTTGCACATCGTGCGGATGGCTTTCCAATACACCGGCATTTGTTATACGCGTAAATTTGGCTTGCTGTAGAGATTCTATATCTTTTGCTCCACAATATCCCATTCCAGCACGCAACCCTCCCAGCATTTGATAGACAACTTCAAATAATGTTCCATTGAAAGGTACACGTGCCGCAATTCCCTCAGGAACAAGTTTCTTCACATCGTCTTCCACATCTTGAAAGTATCGATCTTTTGATCCTTTTTGCATTGCTTCCAATGACCCCATTCCTCGGTATGACTTGAATTTACGTCCATTAAAGATAATTGTTTCACCGGGAGACTCTTCAACTCCGGCAAACATAGAACCCATCATTACACATGAACCCCCGGCAGCAATGGCTTTTACTATATCTCCCGAATAGCGCAAACCTCCATCGGCAATCAAGGGAACCCCTGTGCCTTTAAGAACCTTTGCTACATCATAAATGGCCGAAAGCTGTGGAACACCTACTCCGGCAACAACACGTGTGGTGCAGATTGATCCCGGACCTATGCCGACTTTAATTCCATCAGCTCCTGCGTCAGCCAAATATTTTGCTGCTTCACCGGTTGCAATGTTTCCAACTACAATATCGACCTCGGGGAAAGATTTTTTCACTTTTTTCAAGACCTCAACCACACCATTTGAATGTCCATGCGCGGTGTCTATAACAATGGCATCAACTCCCGCATCAACAAGAGCTTGCACCCTTTCCAGAACATCAGGCGTAACACCCACTCCGGCAGCTACGCGCAAACGACCTTTATCATCTTTGCAAGCATTGGGCTTATCTTTTGCCTTGGTTATGTCTTTATATGTAATCAATCCGATCAATTTATTATTTCCGTCCACAACGGGCAGTTTCTCTATTTTATACTGCTGTAAAATATCAGTCGCGGCTTCCAGATCTGTAGATCTTTGAGTTGTGATCAGATTTTCTTTGGTCATCACATCGTCTACCAATTTCTCCATGTCGCGTTGGAAACGTAAATCACGATTGGTAACAATTCCGACAAGATAATTATCTTTATCCACAACCGGAATACCTCCAATTTTATATTCTGCCATCAAAGCCAGTGCTTCACCAACTTTTTTGTCGCGTAGAATGCTTATCGGATTAGAGATCATACCGTTTTCGGCACGTTTCACATAAGTAACCTGTCTGGCTTGCTCTTCGATAGTCATATTTTTGTGAATGACTCCGATGCCACCTTCGCGTGCAATTGCAATTGCCAATTTGGCTTCTGTTACAGTATCCATTGCCGCCGAAACAAATGGAATATTAAGAGTAATGTTTTTTGAAAATTTTGTCGTGAGGACTACGTTACGAGGAAGTACTTCGGAATAGCCTGGAATCAGCAATACATCATCAAATGTAAGCCCATCCATGACCACTTTATCTGCAATAAATGACATAAATGATACCTTTTTGAATTTATTGCACGCAAAAATACTTATTTATTTCGGTAAAATGATGCGTAAAACGAATATAAATTTCAACTTTAACAGAAAATTAAAGAGAAAATAACAAATTATAGTTAAAAAATGGTTGCGTATTTATTTTAAAACCTGTTGTATCTCACTTGCTGCTCTTCAGAAATATCCACGAACAATGCCTCTTGGCGAACTCTTTATGAATTCAACAATTGTTTTCAGATTATTGTTCTCTTCAAATTCATCTTCAATCTTTTTAACAGCATCACCAACGTTGAGACCAGACTGATAAATGAGTCGGTATACCTCTTGAATTTGGTTGATTTGTTCGTTTGAGAAACCGGAACGGCGCAATCCAATCGAATTTATGCCGGCATAAGACACCGGTTCACGACCTGCGATGATGAACGGTGGAATGTCTTTCCCTAGCCTTGTACCTCCTTGTATCATCACATGCTCGCCAATCCGTGTAAATTGATGAACCAAAGTGCCTCCACTTAAGATTGCATAATCATATACTTCAACCTCGCCAGCCAATTGAGTCGAATTGCCGATAATAATATGGTCTTTCAAGATGCAATCGTGCGCAATGTGGGCATAAGCCATCAGTAAGCAGTTGTTTCCTACCACTGTTTTCCCTTTGGCAACAGTTCCTCGGTTCACGGTGCAGCATTCCCTCACGGTTGTGTTGTCACCAATGATAGCAAGAGTATCTTCTCCCTTGAATTTCAAATCCTGTGGTATGCCTCCAATCACAGCTCCCGGAAATATTCGACAATTTTTCCCAATACGCGAACCGGATCTTACATTTGTATTAGACATGATTAATGTATCATCTCCGATAACAGTATTGCCATCAATGTAAGCAAAGGCTTCTATAGTAACATTTTCTCCTATTATTGCATCTGGGTGTACGTATGCGAGATTAGATATATTAGACATATTAAGATTTATTTATTTTTTATGATCTGCGCTGTGAATTCAGCTTCCGATACCACTTTATCTCCGACAAATGCATAACCTTTCATGTTGGCTATTCCTCTTCTTATCTCTGACATCAAATCTAATCTGAACAATAAGGTATCACCCGGTACAACTTTTTGTCGGAATTTCACATTATCAATTTTCAAGAAATATGTAGAGTATCGTTCGGGTTCTTCCACTCTCGATAGTACCAAAAGTCCGCCTACCTGAGCCATTGCTTCTACCTGGAGAACTCCCGGCATCACAGGCTCTTGTGGAAAATGCCCTTGAAAGAATGGTTCATTAACTGTAATGTTCTTAACACCGATAACATGCTTTGCACCCACTTCTATGATTTTATCAACCATCAGAAAAGGAAACCTGTGAGGCAAAAGATTTCTGATCTGGTTAATATCAAAAACAGGTTCCTTATTAGGGTCATAAACGGGCGGCTGCACATCATTCAGACGAATTTGTTTTCTGATCAGGCGTGCCAACTGATTGTTTATTTTGTGTCCGGGACGTGTTGCGATAACTCTTCCTCTCAACGGTTTTCCGATAAGAGCCATATCGCCTATAACATCGAGCAACTTGTGGCGGGCAGGTTCATTGGGAAACTGAATTTCTTTGTTATTCAAATAGCCCAGATCTGTGGCATCTTTATGTGGCATGCCCAAGAGATCGGCTAGATTGTCGAGAGCTTCCTGCGATATCTGGCGTTCATATATAACAATTGCGTTGTCGAGGTCTCCACCTTTGATCAAACCGGCTTCCAATAGTTTTTGAACTTCTCTTACGAAAACAAATGTGCGGCAACCGGCTATCTCTTTTTCAAAATTGGCCAGATCATCTAACGATGCAGACTGGTTCGGTATATATTTTGACTCAAATTCTATAAAAGAATTGACACAAAAACGGTCGTCCGGCAAAAGGATAAGTTTAGAACCTGTTTCCTCGTCAACAACCTCTATCTTGCGCCTGACAATATAGTAGTCTCTATCGGCAACCTGCTCTTCAAGACCGACATTGTTGATGGCTTTTACATATTCAATGGAACTTCCGTCCAAGATGGGAAATTCGGGGCCATTCACCTCTATTAGGCAATTGTCTACACCTAAGGCATACAATGCTGCCATTGCGTGTTCGATTGTACTCACCTGCACATTGTCTTTGATAAGAACTGTGCCTCGTTGTGTGGCTCCGACATTTTCGGCCAGAGCGTCTATAATGGGTTGATCGGGTAAATCTATTCTTTGTATTTTATATCCATAATCTTCAGGAGCCGGATTGAATGTGATTTTCAGGTTTAAACCGGTGTGCAGACCTTTTCCTTCTAGCGTGAAACTTCCTTTTAGTGTTCTTTGTTTTTCCATCTAATGTGCATTTTCATATAACATATTTCGCGTATGTTATGAATGTATATGTATGTTATACGTTACGAATTTTTTATTTTCTCTACTTCCTTCACCAGTTCATGCAGTTGTTTGTACATTTCCGGTAATTTAGGAAAAACAACACTGCTTCTGAAAAAATCTTTTACAGGTATAGCAGGTGCACCTATTATTTTCGAATCGGGTTTCACATTGCTTATGATGCCCGATTGCGCACCGATGCTGCTGTTATCTCCGACTGTGATGTGCCCGCCAAGACCAACCTGACCACCCAATACGCAGCTTTTGCCAACTTTTGTGGATCCGGAGATACCAACCTGAGATGCCATCACGGTGTTGTCACCAATTTCAACATTGTGTGCAATTTGTATGAGATTGTCAAGTTTGACTCCCTTGCCGATGTGTGTAACATCCATCACGGCACGGTCTATTGTTGTATTGGCTCCAACCTCCACATCATCTTCTATTTGCACAATACCCATCTGCGGTATTTTCTTGTATATTCCATCTTCGGGTGCAAATCCAAAACCATCTGATCCGATAACAGCCCCTGCATGTATGATGCAGTTATTACCGATTTTGCTGTTTGGATATATCTTCACGCCCGGATATATGATCGTATTATCACCTATCGTGACATTGTCTCCAATATACGATTGTGGATAGATCTGCGAATTATTGCCAATCTTAACATGGTCGGCAATATAGGCAAATGCACCGACGTATACGTCTTCTCCGGTGGTGGCTTTCGGGGATATGTAAGACATGGGTTCGATACCTACTTTCTTAGGTTTGCTTTTTTCGACCATGTCTAGCAAAATAGCCAATGCTGCATAAGCATTTGGTACTCGGATCAAAGTCGATCCAACAGGATGTTCTGCTTCAAAGTCTGAATTTACCAAAACCACACTGGCTTTGGTTGTATAGATATAATGCGTATATTTAGGATTAGCCAGAAATGATAAACTTCCCGGTTTGCCCTCTTCTATTTTCGAAAAATTATTTACCTCAACATTTGGATCGCCGTCTACCGATCCATTTAAAAAACTGGCAATTTGCTGCGCAGAGAATGATATTTGCATAGAAATCTTGTCAAAAATCTTTATTATGAACAGTAATGACTGCGAAATAATAAATAATTTTTCAAATATAAGCCTTTTCGGGCTTAAAATCATAAAATTTATTCGTTAATATCTTCTACCGTACCATAAAAAGAGATTTGCCTGCGATTGGGATCCTGAACTGATAATGTTGCATAGCCGGATTTACTTATATCGATATAAAACACCGCATTATTTGACAAGTCATTCGTTTTTACCGTAATTTTGCGGCTATCGCTTTTTTTTGTAGCAACATATTTGAAATCAGTGCTCGTAAACATGATTCCACCTTTGTCGTTTGGCATCGGCGCAGAATATGCACGGCCAAAATAGGGAAGGAACGAAACAATAGAATCTTTCGTTATTGTCAGGAAATAGCCATAACTCAAAGGTATATTTTTATAGCCGGAAGGTAGAGCAGTGGTTGCTCTGAATGAATACCTCTGTGCATCGACCAATTCTAATGAATTTATATTTTCTGTTGCGGTATTTGCCGAACTTTTACATCCTGCAAATAAGAGTCCGGAAAAAAGGACGATAAAAAATATCTTTTTCATAACATCTATTTTTTTTATTATCTATGTGTGTATAAATCTATAACATCAAAAAAAAGAGATAGTTTGTTAAAGATCTATTATTAGATAGAAAAAATAAAAAAATAGTATGACAACAAAGACAGCAGGCTGATGTAAAACAGATAGACCTGCCAACGTTTGTCTGCCAGTGCAAAAAAATGTGATATCACAACAGATGCTGTTGTGATTGCTATCATTAAACAGACAACAGGTTTGAAAGGAATGAAAAGATATGCCGCCATTGAAAATATCATTATCATGTTTATGAATGATATGTTGGCTCTTACCCTGATTTTGTCTTTATAATTGTCCGCATAGTTACTGAATACAACAATTGATATTATAATAATGGAGAACAATAATGCTCCGAAATCAATATAATTGTAGTCCGAAAATGGGAAATAGTTGTAAATATCGATCTCCGCCCAATGAAGAAACGGTGCATAAAATACTTCGAGATTGTCTTTAGACAAAAAATAGAATAACACAAGCCAATAAACAAATATTGTTCCCAGCAAAGATGTAAATATTGCCTTGAATGAGAATGAACGCATGAAAGAAAGTCCTATCAGGAAAAATGGAATATAGATCAGAACATCCTGAGAAAACAGGCTTCCCAAGGCAAAATAAAAACCGAAATCGAAGGCAATGCGTGCAGAAGAATTACTCTGCTGATAACAGCTGAATAGTTTGTCAATAGCTAGTAAAACAAAAAAAATGCCAATGCAATGAGGACTCATTGTTATTAGCTGGGCGCTGCTACTAAGTAAAATAAGAGTGATGGAAAAGGGTAGGTTTGTTCGTTTGCGTATGATGGAATATCGAGTATTCAGGTGAGAGACAAACAGGGCAATACCTATAGCAAAAATAAAATTCAGGATGCTGGATAATAATATTGAGCCATGAAGATATGGTTCTAGCAGATTCCACAAATAACTACCATTGATTGACTGCAAAGACTGGGCGGAAGCACCGTAATAAAACTTGAGACGTATGATCACAGAGCATATTATTGCTATATAGATGGGAGGCTTACCTTCGGCAATATATTTTTTGTATGCCTTTTTCACGTGCCAAGTTTTATTTTAAATCGAAACCAATATCTTTTCTGTAATATTTTCCTTCAAATTGGATTTTTTCAGCATTTTTGAAAGATCGCTGCAAAGCTTCATCTTTAGTTGTTCCGTAAGATGTGACAGACAATACGCGCCCTCCGTTTGTATAAATCTGCTGTGCATCTTGTTGAGTTCCTGCATGAAAGACAATGCTATCGTCCACATCGTTCAGATTTGTTATCAATTTACCTTTTTCGTAATCGCCAGGATATCCACCCGAAACCAGCATTACGGTTACAGCATATCTGTCATCTATTTCAAGATCTTTTTCTTTCAGATTGCCCAAAGCAACCCCTTCAAGCAGGTCAACAAAGTCTGACTTTATTCTTGGTATGACAACTTCTGTTTCGGGATCTCCCATCCTTACATTGTATTCTATGACTAATGGTTCGTTCCCAACCTTAATTAATCCGATAAAGATAAAGCCCTTGTAATCGATGTTATCTTTTTGCAATCCTTCAACTGTTGGTATAACAATACGTTCCTCCACTTTTTTCATAAATTCAGTGTCGGCAAATGAAACCGGTGAAACAGCACCCATTCCGCCTGTGTTCAGTCCCGTGTCACCTTCCCCAATTCGCTTATAGTCTTTAGCAACAGGCAATATCTTATATGACAATCCGTCTGTTAACACAAAAACAGAACATTCTATGCCATCCAGAAACTCTTCTATGACAACAGTATTGCTAGCTTTGCCAAACATACCGTTCAGCATGGCGTGTAATTCTTTTTTTGCTTCGTTTATGTCGTGTATTATCAGTACCCCTTTTCCTGCTGCCAAACCATCGGCTTTGAGCACATAAGGAGCTTCAAGTGTGTCCAGAAAAGCAAATGCTTCTTGTATCGTATCCAAAGTATAGCTTCCATAACGTGCTGTGGGAATGGCATGGCGATTCATGAATTTTTTTGCAAAATCTTTGCTGCCTTCGAGTTGTGCTCCTTCTTTTGATGGTCCGATCACGGGGATATGGGCAATCTGTCGATTTTCTTTGAAATAGTCGTAGATGCCTTCAACCAAAGGGACTTCGGGTCCCACAACGATCATATCTATGTTATTTGTCAGTACAAAATCTTTTATCTTGTCAAATTCGGTTACTTTTATATTAACATTTTGTGTAAAAATACCTGTTCCGGCATTTCCGGGAGCCACAAAAAGGTTCTCAACCTTTTTGCTTTGTTTTATTTTCCATGCAAGAGCATGTTCACGTCCACCATTTCCCAACAATAATATATTCATAACTAATTTTTGTTTTTTTTTCAAAGAATTACAAAGATAGCAAAGAATATCAATTTGTATCAGAAATACAAGACATTGGGTGAAATAAACATTTCAAAAAACAGAATGGGCTTCTTATCCTGTTTTTTTACTTTGGACTATTTATATCTCATCCATTTTATAAGCTCACTGATATTTGGTTTTTTGCCATACATCAATATACCTACACGGTATACTTTGGCAGCCATTTTTACGACCAGAATGGATGTAATAAACAAAATTCCAATTGATGTGATCTCTTCCCAGAGAGGAATGCCGAAAGGCACGCGCACCATCATCACCACAGGTGACGTGAGCGGAATCATGGAACACCAGAAAGCCAATGGCCCATTGGGATTCTGTATGCTGTAGATGCCGGCATAGAGAGCAAAAATAAAGATAAAGGTGATGGGCATCATAAATTGTTGCGAATCTTGCGCATTGTCCACAGCCGAACCAAACATTGCAAAAAGAGAAGCATACATCAGATAGCCGCCAATAAAAAACAGAAGGAAGAAAAATATGATCTCAAACCAATTGACACTGGGTAGCATGCTCAGCATTGTCAATATTTCGCCACCTTGAAGTTGTGGCACAAACGTGTACACAACAATCTGGTAGAGTGCCAAACAACTGACAATCCAGATTGCGAGTTGCGTAATTCCAACCAGAAATATTCCGATCACCTTACCCATCATCAGATCGAAAGGTTTAACGGACGATATCATTACCTCTACAATCCGGTTACTTTTTTCTTCTATAACACCTTGCATCACCATTGCGCCATATGTGATGATGAAAATATACATCAACATGGTGCTCATCATACCTATGGCAGATGCCAGATCGCTTGACATTTCTTTTTCTCCGCCTTTTTCATCCAGACGAATGGTGCTGATCTGTATATTGTCAGACGACTCGGTGATTTGCTGTACGGCAAGTATTGCTTCTTTGTCTATTTTTCCGTCTTGAGTCAGTTTATCGAGCTTTTCACTTTTTACGACACCGGCAAACACACGGCTCATATACATCATCAGGTCTGATGCTGGTTGTTTTTCGGAATAGAAAGCCACCGATTGAGGTTTTTCCACCAGATCTCCCGATATGACAATAGTTCCGAAGGTATCTTCTCCCGGTTTCTTCTTTGCATCATCGACATTTTCTGTACTGATCTCAAATTTATAGTAGTCAAAATTTTTCAGATGTGAAGCATATTTTCCGGTAGAGTCTATCACCACGATCTTTTTCATATCCGTGTCTTTTATCTGCGACAAAAACAAAGTACCAACCACCAATCCGACAATGATCAGAGGCATGAAAACGGTTATGAGAATAAAAGATTTCTTTTTCACCCGCGAGGCATATTCGCGTTGTATTATTAAACTTAATGCTGACATAGTTATATTTGTTGTTACTTTTCAATTATTGGTTACAGCCTGAATGAAGATATCATTCATAGAAGGTAGCTCTTCTTCAAACAAAAGAACCTCATATTTGTCTGCTATTTGCTTCAATATTTCAGAGTTGGATACGTGGTCTTTTTTATTTTGCAGGCGTATTTCGGTATAATTTTCGTAGATAGTGTTCGACAGAATATCGAAAGCTGAAGATTCAAGCGTAAAGTCTTTTTCTGCAATCCGTATTCGGAATATATGCTGTTTATATTCTTCCCTTATATCCGAGACTTTGCCTTGAAGCACGGCCTGTGATTTGTTTATTAACGTAATGTAATCACACAATTCTTCTACCGACTCCATGTTGTGTGTAGATAGGATAATGGTTTTACCTTTTTCTTTTAGTTCCAGAATCTCTTTTTTAAGAAGTTCAGCATTCACCGGGTCGAATCCACTGAACGGTTCGTCCAGAATCAGCAGATCAGGCTCGTGTATGATTGTTATGATGAACTGTATTTTTTGTTGCATCCCTTTTGAAAGTTCTTCAATCTTACGATCTTTCCACGAAAGGATATCAAATTTTTTGAACCAATAGTCAAGCCTTTTTTGGGCTTCTTCTTTCTTCAAGCCTTTTAGTTGTGCCAGAAATAAGGCCTGTTCGCCCACTTTCATCTTTTTGTAGAGACCACGTTCTTCGGGCAGATAGCCAATGTTGTAAATATCTTTAGGGTCGGAAGGGCGTTCACAGATAAGCACTTCACCTTCGTCCGGAGCTGTGATTCGGTTGATGATACGAATCAAGGTTGTCTTACCTGCACCATTGGGACCAAGAAGCCCATAAATGGAGCCTTTGGGCACTTGTATGCTGACACCATTTAAAGCTCTGTGTCCGGCATATTGTTTCACTACATTTTTTGTTTCGAGATAGAACATAATATTTCTTGAATATACTATTGTGTTTTATTCTTGTTTCATTTCATAATATGAGTCGCATCTATGTGCAAAATGTCACAAAAGAGAATTTAATATTCTATATTTATTAAATTTTCCATACAGTTAGCATACATATAGCATCTATTACACGATCAAAGAAACGAATTTTGCCTGTATTTTCAACTCAATACTTATAATATTCATAAAACTATTTTAACAAATAAACTATATTTGCAACTTAGTTGCATAGATTTCTTTTTATATTTGCAGCATAAGAAAACTGAAATGAAACCATTCGTTTACATAATAAGTATCTACTTTCTGTGTCTTGCACTGCTCCCATGCAGTTGCAATATACATGTGCCGGATTCTTTTCAAAGTAAGTCGGAACAGGTTTCAACGACTCATCATGATGATGGCTCTGTGCAAGAGATTTGCACTCCGTTTTGTGCATGTTCCAGTTTGCACAATCCAAACTTCATAGCAAAAAACAGCTTTGACTTTCAAAATATGGAAATCACTCCGGACACAAAGGTTGCTGTTTACAGAGAAAATCAAACATCTTCTTATCTGGATAGCCTCTGGCGTCCGCCTAAAGCCTGAAATATAACATTTTTATATTCATTTGATATGTCTGAAGAAGATCTATCATGTAAGTTCATTGTTATATTTTAATCCTCAGATTATGTTTCAAAAACTAATTAAGTTCTCGATAGAGAATAAATTGGTAATTGGAGTGATGACTGTAGCCCTTATCATTTGGGGTGCGTATTCCCTATATCAATTACCATTTGACTCAACTCCTGATATTACGAATAATCAGGTACAGGTCATTACACAAGCTCCATCGTTAGGAGCACAAGAAGTAGAACAATTTATCACTACTCCACTGGAAATGGCTTTAGCCAACATTCCCAAAGTTATTGAAAGAAGAAGTCTCAGCCGGAGTGGCCTATCAGTCATCACTCTTGTTTTCAAAGAAGATGCCGATATTTATTGGGCACGGCAACAAGTGGATCAACAACTGAAAGAAGCTGAAGAAGTTATACCTCAGGGGGTCGGTAAAATTAGCCTGGCTCCTATATCTACCGGATTAGGTGAAATCTATCATTACACCATCCGGGCAAAAGAAGGTTATGAAGATAAATACAGCATATCCGATCTGCGGACTATGCAAGATTGGATTGTCAGGAAGCAACTTTCAGGAACTGAGGGTGTTGCCGAAATAAGTGGCTGGGGTGGTTTTGTAAAACAATATGAAGTTGCTATTGATGCTGACAAACTGAATGCTGCTAACATAACTATCCCCGAACTATATACAGCCTTAGAGAATAATAATGAGAATACGGGAGGCAGCTATATAGAACAATACAGCAATCAATATTTTATACGAGGACTGGGCATTGTCAAATCTTTGGAAGATATTGAAAAAATACCGGTCAAGACTGTCAACGGTATGCCCATTCTGGTTCGTGATGTGGCTAAAGTGCAGTATGGAAGTGCAACGCGTTATGGTGCTGTGACAAGAAATGGAGAAGGGGAAGTTGTTGCAGGTATCACCCTGATGCTGAAAGGAGAAAACTTCCAAGAGGTAATTAAGAATGTGAAAGAACGCATGGCTCAAGTGCAAAAAAGTTTGCCGGAGGGTGTTGTCATAGAGCCATTTATAGATAGAACACAGCTGGTAGACAGGGTAACCAATACGATTACGAAGAATTTGATAGAAGGAGGTCTGATTGTCATATTCATTCTTGTACTCTTTTTGGGTAATTACAGAGCCGGATTGGTTGTTGCGTCTGTGATTCCCTTATCCATGCTTTTTGCTTTCGGTATGATGCGGGTGTTTGGCGTGAGTGGAAACCTGATGAGCCTTGGAGCAATTGACTTTGGATTGATTGTAGATGGGGCGGTCATCATTGTTGAGGCCATCTGTCATCATATTTCAGTTATGAAAGACCGATATAAAGGACGATTGCTGACACAGACTGAAATGGATCAGGAAGTATTTGATTCCGCCTCTAAAATAAGAAATAGTGCTGCATTTGGAGAAATCATCATCATGATCGTTTATATTCCTTTGTTTACATTGGTTGGCATAGAGGGCAAGATGTTTAAGCCGATGGCAATGACTGTCTTTTTTGCCATATTGGGTGCATTTATTCTTTCTCTCACTTATGTGCCGATGGCAAGTGCTTTGTTTTTAAGTAAAAAAACACAACATAAACGGAATATATCGGATAAGTTGATGAATAAACTCAGCGGTTTCTATCGTCCTATCATAACCCAGAGTTTGAATTGGAGCAAAACGTTGATCATAAGCATGGTTGCACTTTTCTGCGTGAGTGTGTTTGTTTTTAATAAGATGGGAGGAGAGTTTATACCGAATCTCGAAGAAGGAGACTTTGCTGCCGAAGTAAGTATGGCTCAGGGTACATCCTTGTCACAGATGATCAAAAGTTGTTCTCAGGCCGAAAAGATCCTCAAAGAGCAGTTTCCCGAAGTAAAACAGGCGGTAAGCCGTATTGGTAGCGCTGAGATACCAACAGATCCGATGCCCATTGAACGGGCGGATATGATGATTGCATTAATTCCCAAAAAGGATTGGACATCAGCCAAGACAAAGGAAGAGTTGATGGAAAAAATGGAAAAAGCAATGAGTGTGATACCCGGCTTAGGAGTGGAAATGACACAGCCTATACAGATGCGTACAAATGAGCTGATAACAGGCATCAAACAGGATGTTGCCATCAAAGTTTATGGAGATAATCTTGATGTTCTTAGTGCTTCGGCAAACAAAATTGCATCTCTGATCAAGAAGGTAGATGGTGTGAGCGAACCCTTTGTCGAAAAAGTTTCCGGATTACCTCAAATACAAGTAATTTATAATCGGGATCAATTGGCTAAATACGGCATATCTGTCAAAGATGCCAATGTGGTCTTAAAGACGGCTTTTGCAGGGAATGAGGCCGGATATGTATTTGAAGAAGACCGTAGGTTTGATCTTGTTTTAAGGATGAATAACGATTTGAGAAATGATATTTCGTCTTTGGAAAATTTATATCTGCCGCTGGCTTCAGGTGGGACAATACCTCTCTCACAAGTGGCTGAGATCAAATATGAAGATGCTCCGGCACAAGTTACTCGTGAAGACGGTCAGCGACGCATTTATGTAGGGTTTAATGTCAGAGGGCGTGATGTGCAAAGCACTGTTTTCGACATACAGAATATTTTAGATAAAGAATTGAAATTACCCTCAGGATATTATTATACATACGGTGGACAGTTCCAAAATTTGGAAGAAGCAAAAGATCGGCTGATGATAGCTGTTCCGTTAGCATTGTTGCTTATTCTATTTTTACTCTACGCAACATTGAAAAGCGTTAGGGAATCTTTGTTTGTATTTTCGGCTATTCCACTCTCAGCGATAGGAGGTATTTGGGCTTTGTGGTTGCGGGATATGCCGTTCAGCATTTCGGCAGGAGTCGGATTCATAGCTCTGTTTGGCGTTGCCGTCTTGAATGGGATTGTGTTGATTGGGCAGTTTAATATTTTTGAAAAAGAAGGGATCACCGACATTCGTCAAAGAGTGATTGAGGGCTGTATGCTCCGCTTACGTCCTGTGATTATGACCGCACTTGTTGCATCTTTGGGCTTTTTGCCGATGGCACTGTCTACTGGAGACGGAGCTGAAGTGCAAAGACCTCTTGCAACTGTCGTGATTGGTGGATTGTTGACCGCAACAATTCTCACACTGCTTGTCCTGCCTTCTATTTACAAAACGTTTACTAAAAAATAGATAGACATGAAGATTAAGATAAAAAATATACGAATCGTGGTTCTATTACTTGCGATTTTACCCTCAATTTCATTTGCACAGAACGATGTGAAATCGCTGCAAGAGTGTATACAGCTGGCAATGGAAAATAATCTGGCAATGAAATCGGGGCGAATATCTATTGCGAGAGCAAAGGATTTGCAGGGAACAGCTTTCAATATTGAGAAAACAAATTTTTCCCTGAGTCAGGATCCTACATCAGGAGGAAGTCCCGACAACAGTATATCGTTGAGCCAGAGTTTCGATTTTCCCACGCTATATAACTCACGCAAAGGACTGTTAAAAGCTGAAACAAATTTGGAACACAGCAATCTGGCTGTGACTCGCAATGAGCTTATAAAAGAAATAACAAGCACATATCACAGGTTATTGTTTGCAAAGGAAAATATCAAAATATTACAGGAACAGGATAGCATTTATAGTAAATTTCTTTTTCTCGCCAATGCAAAACTGAAATCAGGAGAGACAAGCCGTCTTGAACAAATGAATGCAGAACGACTCTATAATGAAAATAAAATAGAGCAACAAAAAGCAGAGAAAGACTACCAGAATGTACAACTTATCCTGCAACGGTGGATGAATACGGAAAATTCTGTAGAACCAGAAGAAACTTCTTTGCCTGTCTTGGAACCAGCTTTTTCTTTGCAGGATTTTGATCCGAAACAAACTTCTTTAGGCGATGTGTATGCCAATAAAACAGCGATCAATGAAAAAGCTCTGAGTGTGGTTAAGCAGGGTTATTTGCCGAGTTTTAATTTTGCACTAAAAAACCAATTTCTTATAAATGGCTTTAATCCTTATGATATTGAGAGACAACGGTTCGACAAAGGCAATTTCATGGGCTTTGAGGTGGGAATAAGTGTTCCTTTGTTTTTTGGAGAACAAAGAGCCAAAACAAAAGCAGCTAAAAGAGACATCGAGATAGCAAAAATTCAGCAAGAAGATGCCATGCTTGCTATGCGTAAAGATTATCAGAGCTATTTAAATGAATATACTAAAGCCAGAAATACACTGGATTATTATTAGCATCGTGGAAATAAGCACGCGGACCAGATACCACAAAATTCACAAATTACGTACGAAAAACGAGAGAAAAAGTATGAGGAATATAACCAAAATCTCAAAACAGCGGCTGAGAGTCAACTACAAAATGCCAATGCCCTCAACCACTCTACTCAGATCAGTCTAAATTAACACAACTTACAAGGAAATAAATCAAACAAG
>JBKECE010000238.1:0-2287 GCA_047974325.1 Dysgonomonas sp.
GAGTAATCGATCCGTCTTCTGACAGAGCCAATAAATTATATACACAATTTAATGTCCATTATCCGAATTGGTCGACGGGAGCAGTAGTTGGCACTTACCCGTGGGCACTTATTGTATATGCGGCAGCGACTATTAATGACAAGACAAGGGTAGAAGAATACATAAAGCACATTAATTCCTACAACATCAAAAATACGCAAAAAGAGTATTGGTACAATTTAGAGGCTGCTTTTGTAATATTGGCGGTAGATAAAATAAAGAACACCGGTACAACTCCGCCCTACGTACCCAAGAATTGAGAGAAAACACGAATGTAAAAAATTTTAAAATAGTAACACATGAGAATTCACAAATTAAACAAAAAATTATTGAGATTTACCGGGATACTCTCATTAATGCTAATTTTTGGCATTTCCCAATCCTTTTCTCAAAACGCACGAATTGCTGGAACTGTAGCTGATATTGATGGGAATCCCCTTGTAGGCGCATCTGTAATCGTGAAAGGGACACAACGAGGAGCTATGTCTGATTCAAATGGAAAATTTACATTTGAATCGCCTACGAACAACAACGTATTGGAAATTAGTCTGATTGGCTATGTTACTCAAGAAATAACCACAAATGGGAATCAACCAATCTCTATAATCCTGATAGAAAAATTAACAGAATTACAAAGTGTTGTCGTAATTGGTTACGGTACCGCGAGCAAAAAAGATTTAACAGGAGCGGTGGGGGTAGTGCAAGGAGATGAACTCAATAAAATGCCCGTAGGGAGTGTTGCGAATATTTTGCAGGGAAAAACCCCCGGTGTGTCTGTTTCTTCGAGTAGTGGAACACCGGGGGCGCCTGCTGTAGTTCGTATCAGAGGTATTGGCTCCATAAATGGGTCAAACACACCGTTGTATATTGTGGACGGTCTGCCCCAGTACAATATTGATTATTTAACTCCAAGCGACATCGAATCAATCACAGTACATAAAGATGCGTCAGTAGCGGCTATTTATGGTGCTCGAGCATCGAACGGAGTGATAATGGTTACTACGAAAACCGGTGAAAAAAACGAGAAAATAACCGTAAGCTACGATGCCTATACCGGATTTCAGGCTCCGTGGAAACGTCCACATATGTTAACAGCTTCAGAGTTTATTCAGTATAAAAATATAGCCGCCGACAACGCCGGTGCACCAAGATTATTGGATTTTTCCACGCAAGCAAATATTGACGCAACGATGAATTTTGTAACCGCAAATACCGGGTCTAATGGAACCGATTGGTGGAACGAAATTACCAACAACCAAGCATTTATGCAAAATCACAACATTAGTGTTGGAGGCGGTTCCAAGAATGTAGGCATTCTTTCCAGTTTATCTTATCTGGGACAAGAAGGGATAATAAAGGGTTCGGAATATCAACGAATCTCCTGGCGAAATAATTTTAATTCCACTATCTCCAAAAGAATAACTTTGGCAAGTAATTTCGGTATCATATATGAAAAAAGAAAGGTAATTGATGAGAATAACCCCTTTACAGGGACAATTTACTCCGCCATAGCCGCCGACCCGATAACTCCTGTATTCAGAAGTAATTTGGTTGATGTTCCGACTTTCATGAGCAACATTTACAACGGATACGAGCCAAATAATCCATTTTCACACTATTCCGGCATTATCTATTCGAACAAAAGAAATCCGGTAGCTCAAATTGAAAGAATGAGACAGAGTAAATATGAAACCTTAAGCATGAAAGGTGGAGCCAATTTAGGGATTAAAATCTTCGAATTCCTAAAATTCGATTCCCGGGTCGGTATTGACGTAATACGTTCTTTTACAGATGGATTTCAACCAAAGTATTTACTGAATGCCTTTGATTATAGCAATTACAATACCGTTATTAACGAATCCTATATGAGCAACTATTTTGTTGCGGAGAATACGCTCACTTTTGATAAAAAATTTGAAAAATTTAAACTTGGCGCCTTGTTGGGAACTTCCGCCGAGGCTACCAATGTTTCATCCTTCAGAGCATCCATACAAGGAATCGTCAGCAATGAGCCTGATATGAGAATACTTAACGCGGGAACCATCAACCCGGCGGTATCCGGTTATCCCTACTCGAACGCGTTACTTTCTTATTTCGGCAGGGTAACAGCTGATTATGACAGCAAAGACTTATTTGCCGTCAATCTACGTAGAGACGGCTCTTCCAGATTTGCGACAGGACATCACTGGGGGACTTTCCCATCCATATCTGCGGCTTGGAGATTCTCTTCCGAAAATTTTTTACAATC